>NZ_JBATHS010000214.1:0-56580 GCF_049667165.1 Maribacter sp. | reverse complement strand
AGATTGTATTTTAACATTCCTAGTATTTCTATATACTTAGATATTGTTTTAAAAGACTTTATAAAATATTTGGACTGGGATGATAAAAGAATACTTTTTGAAAAAGAAAAAATGGAGTTGCTTTTTACAGATGCTACGACTTATTACGAGGAAGAATTTAAGTGATTTTGTTAAATAGAGGTGGATAACGAAATATAAGTATCAAAAAAAGAGTCTATATGTTGTTGTAAATGTTCTGGAAAAATCACTATTAGGAATGGTTTGATAAGGTTTTAAAACCGAATAAATAATTGACTGTGTGGTGTTAAGGAGTTGTGTGGCTTGTTTGTAAATATAATAAAACCAAAAAACCCGATTCAAATGAATCGGGTTTTTTTTGGTGGTGCCTCCAGGAATCGAACCAGGGACACATGGATTTTCAGTCCATTGCTCTACCAACTGAGCTAAGGCACCGGTAATTCAACATAATACATGCTTTCCACAAGCGCTGTACTCGCCCGCTAGAGCCGAGTAATAGGAGCGGCTTAGAAGGGTGCAAATATAATTTCAAATTTAGGATATACAAACAAAAACCAAAAAAAAGGTGATTGTTTTTTTTCAATTATAGATCTTTGTACCATGAATCTTATTATCGATGCCGGCAATACCTTTGTAAAGCTTGCTGTTTTTAATAACGGCTCGGTAGTTTATAAGGGAAGTGCGGATGTTTCCGATGTAGTTGAAAAGGCAAAGGAGCTATATCATACATACCCCCAGATTGAATGGACGATAGTATCTTCGGTGGTTTTTCTTGGGGATAGCGATATTGACGCCTTGAATGTTTTTTCCAAAGTACATGTTCTTGGTCCAAACTCCAAAGTACCTTTCATAAACCAATATGCCACGCCCGAAACATTGGGGGTAGATCGCATGGCGTTGGCAACTGCTGCCTATTATTATGCACCTCAAAAAAACACTTTGGTCATTGATGCAGGTACGTGTATAACTTATGATATGGTAGCCCATTCAGGGGAATATTTGGGAGGTGCCATATCCCCTGGACTTTTGATGCGATATAAGGCGCTAAACAAGTTCACCTCAAAACTACCGCTTTTGGCCCTAAAGACGCCGGAAGGTTTGATCGGCGATACGACCGAATCGTGCATACATAGTGGGGTAGTCAATGGGGTTTCTACCGAATTGGATGGTATAATCGATCAATATCGCTCTGAATATGAAGATTTAACAGTTATTTTAACAGGGGGCGATGCGCTATTTTTGTCTAAACGATTAAAAAATACCATATTTGCGCTTTCCAATTTTCTACTTGAAGGATTAAATTATTTGCTGGACTACAATAAGCGTTAAATGATCAAAAAAATTGTAATTGCAATAGTATGCATTGCGTCAACAGGACTATATGCTCAAAATGGTTCTGTTTCTCCTTACTCTTATTTTGGTGTCGGTGAAATACAATCCAAGGGAACAATGGAAAACCAAATGATGGGTGGCATCGGCATGTTTGCCGATAGTATCCATATAAATCTTAAAAATCCCGCGGCATACAGTAAAATGGGTATGCAATATGGTGAGGATTTTGGGAATACGACCTATACCGCAGGGTTATCCCATAAAAGGCTGACTTTCGAAAATAATGTAGAGAGTCAAAGCAACAATGTAACCAACCTCGAATATATTTCCGTGGGCATGGCCCTGAAAAAAGGGTTCGGAATAGGTTTTGGGATCATGCCCTATAGTTCGGTGGGTTATAATATGATTTCTGAAAATGTCAATTCCAACGATGAGACAATAACCAATCAGTTTTATGGTGAAGGAGGGTTGAACAAAGTGTATTTTTCTGCCGGTTATGAATTCATCAAGAATGTAAGTCTAGGTTTGACCGCTGGGTTTAATTTTGGCACTTTAGAGAACAATCGCGTTCAGATCGTCGAGAATGTTCAATTCGGCACCTTAGACAAAAGAAGCTCCAAAGTAAACGGGATGGATTTTAATTATGCCCTTGACTATACCCCGACATTTAAGGATAAGTATCAGTTGTTCGCTTCGGTACGGGTAAATACACAGGCAAATCTAGTTTCTAAAAACAATAAGGAAATCGGTTCTTTCTCGATCAGTACGGGTCAGAATATTGAGGTTGTGAACGTGAATTTGGATGCCTTGAACCTCAGGAACACAGAATTGAAGATACCCACTACGACTACGCTGGGGATCGGCTATGGGGAAAAAATGAAATGGTTTCTGGGAGCCGAGTATAGTTTTCAGGGTATGAGCTCGTTCTCAAATGATTTTATCGAAGCCGAAAATTTGGAATATAAAGATGCCAGTTCATTTGCACTTGGCGGTTTTTATATACCGGATTACTCCGCATTTTCAGGGTATTATAAAAGAATCACCTATCGGGCAGGACTGCGGCTTGACAAGTCAGGAATGCTACTGAATAATCGGGAGATAAACAACTTTGGCATAACTTTTGGTTTTGGGTTACCAATGCGCGGAAGTTTTTCGAATCTTAACCTTGGTTTTGAGGTGGGTAGAAAAGGCACAAAATATGATGATTTTATAGAGGAGAACTACTTTAAGGTTAACGTGGGTCTTTCCTTTAACGATATTTGGTTCCGTAAGAGAAGGATAAATTAAGAAAAATTTGTACATTAACCACATTAATATAAATACTATGAAAACGAAACTTTACTTCACAGCTATAATGCTTTTAGGGGGCATTGGAGTAAGTAATGCACAGGCTCAGAATCAAGAGTGCATGACCAATCTATCAATTTATGTTGAACATGCAAAAGTCAAGAATTATGAAGCTGCGTATACTCCATGGAAAATGGTTTACGAGAATTGCCCTGATATCAACTGGGCCAATTATGCCTATGGCGAGCGAATCCTGAAGGATCGTGTCGAAAAATCGTCAGGTGCGGATAAGGATGCCAATATCCAGGATTTATTGACTTTATATGATAATAGTCGTAAGTATTTCCCCAAAAAGGCTTCTTTAGCCCCTGTGATTATAGACAAGGTTTTGCTGAAGTATGATAATAAAATGATTTCGGATGGTGACATTTTCAGTGATTTGAGCAAAGCTTTTCACGAGGATAAACCCAATTTTAAAAACCCAAAGGCGCTATATCTGTATTTTTCAAGTTTGGTCGATTTGCACAAAGCTGGAAGCAAGGACCTTCAAGAGGTTTTTGATGTCTATGATGATGTTACGGAAAAAATCGAAGATGAGAATATCATGTTAACAGATAGGATTTCGCAACTTTTACCGAAGGAAGAAGCAGGGACATTGACTTCAAAAGAGAAAAAACAATTGAAGGCAGCAACGACGAATTCCGAATCCTTTGGAAAGATTGCAGGTAGTATTGATTCCAAATTGGGTGATTTGGCAGACTGTGCTAATTTGGTTCCATTGTATCAAAAAAGTTTCGATGCCAAGAAGAGCGATATCAATTGGGTGAAAAGAGCTGTCGGTAGAATGTTCGACAAGGAATGTACCGATGATCCCATGTTCAAAAAATTATTCGAGGCACAAATGGCGTTGGATCCATCGGCAGATGCATATGTGTACGGTGGTAATTTAAAATTAAAAGCGGGCGATAGTAAAGGGGCCGTTGCAGATTTCAACAAAGCCTTGGAATTGGAAACGAACGCCAGGAAACAATCGAATATCGCATACAAGGTGGCCACCGTTTTTAGAAGGGGAAGTAAATCAACCGCAAGAAGTTATGCCCAAAAAGCTATTGATGCCAATCCTGCGAATGGGAAAGCCTATTTGTTGATTGCGAATTTATATGCAACAAGTGCCAATGATTGTGGTGAAACACCTTTTGAGAAAAGGGCGATATATTGGAAGGCAGCTGAAATGGCAAATAGGGCAGGAAGGGTCGATCCTTCATTGAGTGGAAGGGCAAATCAATCCGCTACAAGTTACCTCGCCAAGGCACCCTCAAAAACGGATATCTTTAATTCTGGAATGGCCGGTAAAACCGTAACATTCAATTGTTGGGTCGGTGGTAGTGTTAAGGTACCTAATCTGTAGGATGAAACGACATTTTCGAAATTATATAAATGGCATTGCCCTGGTGTTTTCCGGGGCAATGCTTTTTTTTTCTTGTGCGGATAATTATAAAAGGGTGGGCGAAGAAGCCTTGCCAATGGTGTTTCCCCAAGGTGTCGCCCAAAATTTTTCATTTACGTATACCGAAACTAAAAATGTGATGGCCAATGATGCTACCGATACGACTCGGGTCTTATCGGTATTGACGGGCCCCATTACCGAGAATTTTGAGAATCTTGAATTTCCCTATCGCACCTTCCCCGAAGGTATCGTGGTCGATATCTATGATGAAAACAATAATAAAAATAAGATTACCGCTGATTATTGTATTCGGTATTCATCGACAGGACTGATAGATCTTCGGGGTAATGTTGTATTGGAGACCCATGATGGGAAAAAACTGGAGACGCCCCAATTATATTACGATCAGACAAATGAATGGGCCTTTACCCAAGACAAATTCAAATATACAAACCCCGAGGAAGGAACCATTATGGACGGGGAGGGAATGGATTTTAATAAGGATTTTAGTTTTTTATATGCACATAAAACCTTTGGTCTGATGACCATAAAAGAAGAAATCAATGATTAAGATTTTAAGATATACCGAGTATCTATACCTGGCAGTTGCCTTTTTCTCGCTTTATAGGATATTTACGGATTGGAATACAGATCGCGAGGGCACCTATATATTTATATTCTTTGCGGTAGTTTCATTGGCAATGTTCGCTTTTAGAAGAAACTATAGGAAAAAATTTGAACAAAGAAAAAAGGATAACCAATAGTAAGCGTGGATACATCCATTGTCATAATAATAGTGTCCTTAGTGTTCTCCGCCTTTTTTTCAGGAATGGAGATAGCTTTTATTTCGGCCAATAAGATTCATATTGAAATAGAGAAAAAACAAAATGACTTTTTGGCCAAAGTACTGTCACGGCTGACTAAGAGACCTTCGAAATTTATTGCTACCATGCTTATTGGAAACAATATAGCATTGGTCATCTATGGCTTATTCATGGGTGAGCTCTTGATGAATTGGTTTGTGGGTATGTTACCGGTAGATAATGCCATCATCCATCTTATTTTGACCGATTTCAGTTTGTTGACACAAACCATCATCTCCACACTGATTATTTTGATCTCTGCGGAATTTCTGCCCAAGGTCTTATTCCAGATTTATGCCAATAGTCTTTTGAAGATCCTGGCGTTGCCCGCCTATATTTTTTACTTGCTTTTTTCGATCATATCAGAGTTCATTCTCAAAATTTCCGATTTTATCCTGAGGATCTTTTTCAAGACTGAAGGTGATGAGACGCAACTTGTCTTTAGCAAGGTAGAACTTGGTGATTACATCCTAGAGCAAATGGGGGCCGTTGAGGAAGAGGACGTAGTAGACTCCGAAATACAGATTTTTCAAAATGCCTTGGAATTTACCTTGGTAAAGGCCCGTGAGGTCATGGTGCCAAGGACAGAGATTGCCGCCGTTGAGTTGCATGAGGGTACAAAGAACCTCACTAAATTGTTTACAGAAACAGGATATTCCAAAATATTGGTCTATAAGGATACCATCGATAATGTCATTGGTTACGTACATTCCTATGAACTTTTCAAAAAACCCAGAACCATAAAGAGCATACTAAGGCCTGTGGAATTTGTTCCAGAGACGATGCTCATTCACGATATTTTGAATGTGTTGACCAAAAAACGAAAAAGTATCGCTGTGGTATTGGATGAATATGGAGGCACCTCGGGTTTGATGACCGTAGAGGATATCGTAGAGGAATTGTTTGGTGAAATTGAGGATGAGCATGACTCGACCGATTTGATCGAGGAGCAATTGGATGAAAACAATTACAAATTTTCGGCCCGCTTGGAAGTCGATTATATAAATGAGAATTACAAATTACACCTTCCTGAGAACAATGAATACGAAACTTTGGGTGGACTTCTGGTCAATGAGAGGGGCGAAATACCTGAAAAGGATTCTGAAATAAGAATCGGAAATTTCGTTTTTACGATATTGGAAGTATCAAGCACAAAAATAGATTTGGTGAAACTTGAAATTTTGGATGAGGAATAAACCCTTTATTACCTGATTTTAGGACCGATTTACTTTTTAATAATTCAAAAGAAAATGGTAATTTCGCAAACTGATTTTAAACATACCATATAATGGCGATTTTAGAGAATATAAGAAAGAGAACGACCATATTGATTTTGATCATAGGACTTGCACTTTTTGCATTTGTCATTTCTGGCGTATTTACAAATAGTAGTTTTGCCGGTGGCAAGATGGGTTCTTCGGTAGCTGAGATTAATGGGGATGAAATTCCAATTGATGAGTTTAGAAGAAAAGTTGAGGTTGCCTCCAATAGATTTGGCCCATCGGCTTCTTCCATGATGGTGGTGAACCAAGTATGGGACCAAGAAGTCAGGAATTCGATTTTAGGCCAGCAATTCGAGGATTTGGGGATCGATATAGAAAGAGATCAGATCATGAACTATATCAAAACCATTCCTGCGTATAATCAAAATCCCCAGTTTTTGAATGAAAATGGGATTTTCGATGAATACAAGTTTCTTGATTTCATCGCGGATCTAAAGGTCAATAGCCCCTCGCAATATAATCTATGGTTGCAGGACGAACAATCCATCATTCAAAATGCCAAGCAACAAACGTATTTTAATTTGGTTAAGGCAGGGGTGGGTGCTACTTTGAAAGAAGGGGAATTGGATTATAAATTGGCCAATGACAAAGTGGATATCAAATATGTACGTATACCGTATACTTCGATAGCCGATAGCACTATAAACATCACCAAAAGTGAAATACAGACGTACATAAACAGCCATAAGGAGAAATTCAAGCAGGAGAAGGCCCGTGATATACAATATGTCTATTTTGAGGAAAAAGCTTCTGCCGCGGATGAGGATGCCATAAAGCAAGAAACCCTTAAATTATTGGATGATACCATAGAATACAGGCAAGAAACCGATCGTATGGATACCATTCCAGGGTTTAGGAATACCACTGATCTAGAAGATTTTCTCGATCGTCGTTCAGATATAAAATATGACACCATTTATAAGGCCAAAAAAGATTTACCGTCAAGTTTTGCCGATACCTTGGTAGCGCTAAAGGTAGGGGAGATCTTTGGGCCCTATCGCGATGGAAATTATTTTAAGGTTTCTAAAATGGTCGATAAAAAAATCAATGGCACAGCAAAGGCCAGCCATATTTTGATTTCATGGAAAGGGGCGAAAAGTGCCGGTGAGAATATTACCAGGACCAAAGAGGAAGCCGAGATCAAGGCCAAAGAACTATTGGACGAAGCCAAAAAGAAGGATGCTGTTTTTGTGCAATTGGCACGTGATAATTCAGATGGGCCTTCTGCGCCAAATGGCGGTGATTTGGGATACTTCCAACAAGGTGCCATGGTCGCTGATTTCAATGACTTTGTATTTGGCAATGCAACAGGAACCATTGGTCTCGTTGAAACCGAGTTCGGTTTTCATGTGATTAAGATCGATGATAAGCAGGATATATATCGTATTGCTACTTTGGCCCGAGAAATCGAACCGTCAGAAACGACCGTCAATACGTTGTTCCAAGATGCGACTAAGTTTGAAATGGATGCTATTTCAGGGGAAAAGGCATTTACCGATTTGGCCAAGGAAAGTGATTATGAAGTACGTCCGGTCAATAAAATCATGGCCATGGATGAGAATTTGCCAGGTCTAGGTTCCCAGCGGGGAATCGTACAATGGGCGTTCAATGAAGAGACAAAGGTAGGAGAGGTTAAACGGTTCAATGTGAACAATGGGTATGTTATAGCCCAAATGACCGGCTCATATGATGCAGGGCTTAAATCTGTGGAAGATGCTTCTACTACCGTACTGCCGATTCTAAGAAAAGAAAGAAAAGCAAAACAATTGATTGCCGCCAATAAGGGCAAGTCAATGGAAGATGTTGCAAAGGACAATAGTGTTTCTGTTTCCAATGCCTCCGCCTTGAATGTGAAAACGCCGACCATACCTGGTGCAGGTAGGGAACCTATGGTAGTAGGTAGGGCTTTCGCAATGAATGTTGGGGATACATCCGATTTTATTATTGGTGAGACAGGTGTCTTTCTAATTTCGGTGACCAATAAACAAGAAGCCCCAGTATTGGAGAATTACAGCACATTCGCAAATTCAATCAAAACCATGAATGCTGGAAGGGTCAATAATGCGGTCTATGAAGCATTGAAGAAAACTTCGGAAATAGAAGATAATAGAGCCGTGTTTTATTAAGGCATCAAAATTTTCAAAAAAGTCCTAACAGAAATGTTAGGACTTTTTTTTCAAAATCATTTCCGAGAAAGGTATGATCGTTTCATATCCCCTTTGTCGAAAATACCCCATCGAAGCGTCATCCCCAATAACCAGAATAAAGTCACCTCCCCATGCACCAAGACTTTTGATGGCCCGAGGGTACTCTGAAAAAAGTTGTTCTTTTATTGTGGGTATTCGTATCGTGTTAGAAATCACCGTTTCATGAAGGTTCAATAGGGTTTCGAAGGAATCGATATCCTTAGAGGCCATTATTTTGGATGTTAGATTCCCAATAACCTGAATCAACTCATTTTTGTTGAATGTCTGTTTCCTGTATTGCAAAATTCCATCCCTGCTATTCTGTTTTTTTTTGAGATAAACAAAATACAATTCGTTGTTGAATTCAGGATTGAATTCGACCGCTTCCACTATAGGGGCTCCTTGGACCCATTGGTAGGTTATAGGGGTGTTGTGCTGTGCACATGCGATGTCGTACCCGCTTCCCCCGAAAGTAGTAGCCAATAGTTTATATGGGTCTATTTTGGCCCACTGGGCGATATTGTTGATCAATGTCGATGATGAACCAAGTCCCCAATCCTTCGGGAATGTCAATTGGGTAGATAGGTCGTAACCGCCTTCATGCGTTAAAAAGTCAGGTTGTAAACGTTGGGCCTCAATAAGGATCTTCAGTGCTGTATTTGCATTGGATGTATGGGTCGAAGTACGTATGTGCATGGTTCCCAGATCGACCTCCATCTCAAACCAAACCTTTCCTTCCTTATCCAAACTACGCCAAAAAAGGCCTTTGTTCTTTGAGGGTTCCACGGTCAAAAACTGACCGAATGTCGTTGGTAAGGCCAAGGCTTTGGCCCCATCAAGAACGGCATATTCGCCCGTTAGCAATAATTTTCCGTTGCTGTAGAATTCTTGCCTCATGGTCTGCTTCTCAATTTATCCAATTTTGCAACGACAGCACTATAGGTAACGGTATGGTTCTTAAAATGGTCAACAATGGTTGTTTTTTCTTGCTCGGTGGCTTCCAATTGGTTAAGGATATTCAATAAATGCATTTTCATATGACCTTCCTGAATACCCGTGGTGACCAACGAACTGACAGCCGCGAAGTTTTGCGCCAATCCAGCAACAGCTACAATTTGCATGAGTTCTTTTGCCGTTGGGTTTTGGAGTATTTCAAGCGCCAATCCGACCAAAGGATGAAGTGTTGTCAAACCACCCACGGTACCAAGGGCCAAGGGTATTTCCAACCAGAATTTGAAAACCCCATGTTCAATACGGGCATGGGTTAGGCTCTTATAGTGGCCCTCCTTTGCAGCATAGGCATGTACCCCGGCCTCGACCGCCCTAAAATCATTTCCCGTGGCCAAGACTACGGCATCTATGCCGTTCATGATGCCTTTGTTATGGGTAACCGCCCTATGTGGTTCAACATCTGCTATATGTACGGCCCGTATCATTTTATCGGCAAATTCTTCGGGAGTGACACTTTCACTTAAAGTTAGTTCACTGATGGGGCATGATACTTCAGCCCGTACCAAACAATTCGGAACGTAGTTGGACAGGATGCTCATGACAATTTCAATCTGTTTTTCCTTTTCGTTAAAAACAGCATATTGTTGGGCCTCTCTTTTGAACGTCTCGGCAAATTGCTCCAAACAGGAATTTATGAAATTGGCACCCATGGCATCCATAGTTTCAAAAGTGCAATGCAATTGATAATAGTCCTTAAGTTGGGCTGTTTTATTTCGAAGTTCGATAGTTACGATTCCACCGCCCCTTTTTTCCATATTTATGGATAAAGGTTTGGCGTCTTTGATAAGCATGGGTTTCACTGCTTTAAAAAAGGTTTTCAGATGCTCAGGGTCGCCGTCATACATAAAATGTACCTGACCTATTTTTTCTGTGCCAAGGACCTCTGTTTTAAATCCGCCTCGATCAAACCAGAACTTAGCGGCCTTACTGGCCGCGGCCACTACGGAACTCTCCTCAATGGCCATCGGAATTGCATACAATTTTCCGTTGATTAAGAAATTAGGGGCTATTCCCAAGGGCAGGTAATAATTCGTAATCGTGTTTTCTATGAATTCATCGTGCAATTTTTGCACCTTACTGGCGGTATTCCAATACTGCTTCAGTAATTTTTTGGTTTGCGCTGGGTCATGGGTATACCGCTCGGCAACCCAGTCAATTTTTTCTTGTTTGGATAATTTAGAGAAGCCCAAAATTGGATCGATCATTGTACATTTGATTTGTAGCTGTAAAGATAGTCAATACGCCGATATTCAAAGCCTGAACGAACCTACATGGCCCGTTGCTTTTTGTCGTTAAAGTTTAATTAATTGTAAAATAATCACTAAACTTGAGTGTTTAAAACAGATTTTACAAAATATATGAATAAATGCTGTTTGTTCTTACTCCTATTCATTGGTTTTATGACCTCTACTTATGGGCAAGGGAAGAAAATCACTGTTGAAGAGATATATGGGGGATCTTTCAGGACAAGTGCTATGGACGAACTTAGGTCCATGAAAAACGGAGAGCAGTATACCTTGTTGCATTATGATTGGGGCGGCCAAACTATACGCATCGATTCCTATGATTATAAGACCTTGGAAAAGGTTGGCTCAATCGTTAATTCAGCCGATAATGACAATATTCCGCACTTTAGTACCTATACCTTCAGTGACGATGAAAAAAAGGTTTTATTGGCCACTGAATTGGAGTCGATCTATAGACATTCCGCATTGGGGATATTTTATGTCTATGATATAACCTCGAAATCAATAGTCAAGGTATCCGAAAAAAAGATCCAAGAACCTTTATTGTCACCAGATGGGAGCCAAGTGGCCTATGCCCTTGCCAATAATCTATATATTTTTGACATTGAAAAAGGCACCACATTTCAACTCACCAAGGATGGTGAAAAGAATAAAGTGATCAATGGGATAACCGATTGGGTCTATGAAGAAGAATTTGCTTTTGTTAGGGCATTTGCATGGAATTCCAATGGCAGTAAAATTGCCTTCCTGAGATTTGATGAGACCGATGTTCCGGAATTTTCGATGGATGTGTATGGCACCAATTTGTATCCGCAACAACATGTTTTCAAATATCCGAAAGCGGGGGAGAACAATGCCCGGGTCTCGCTTCATATGTATGATGTGGTTGCAAGGAAAAGTGCTGAAATAAACTTGGACGATCCCTATTATATTCCGCGTATAAAATGGATGAACAGCGCCGATTACTTAAGTGTGACAACCCTGAACCGTCATCAGGATCATTTAAAATTATATGCGGTCAACGCGACGGATAATGCGGCACATGTGTTATTGGAAGAAAAAGACGAAGCATATGTCGCTATAAATGATGACCTAACCTTTTTGGCCGATGACAGTTTTATTTGGACCAGCGAAAGGGATGGGTATAATCATTTATACCTATACGGTTCCGATGGCGAGCTTATGAACCAAATCACCAAGGGTAATTGGGAAGTGACCGATTACTATGGTTACGATCAAAATGAGGATAGGATCTATTATCAGTCGACAGAGAACGGATCGATCAATCGAGGGGTATACAGTATTGAAAGCAATGGTAATACTAAGAAAGGGCTGGCTGTCGAAAACGGAACGAATGCTGCTGACTTCAGTGCGGATTTCAACTACTTCATAAACACCTATTCAAGTGCTACAACCCCCTATCGATTTACAATGCACCTTGCCTTAACCGGCGAAAAATTGCAGAATATAAAAGACAATCAGTATCTTGTTGAAAAGCTGGGCGAATATGATACATCCCCGAAAGAGTTTTCAACATTGGCCATCAATGGTAATGACCTCAACATGTATATGATCAAACCATCTGACTTCGATGCCTCGAAACAATATCCTTTGTTAATGTTTCAATACAGTGGTCCAGGATCGCAATCGGTTGCCAACCGTTGGGGAGGCAGCAATGATTATTGGCATCAGATGCTCGCTTCCGAAGGGTATATCATTGCCTGTGTTGATGGTAGGGGGACAGGCTTTAAGGGAAGGGACTTCAAAAAAATAACCCAAAAGGAATTGGGGAAATATGAGGTCGAAGATCAAATTGCGGCCGCCCAAATATTAAGTGAACTGCCTTATATTGATAAAGACCGAACCGGTATTTGGGGTTGGAGTTATGGTGGGTTTATGTCGACCAATTGTATTTTAAAAGGCAATACGGTCTTTGAGACCGCGATTGCAGTCGCTCCCGTAACCTCATGGCGGTTTTACGATACCATTTATACAGAGCGGTATATGAAGACGCCTCAAGAGAATGTAAGTGGTTATGATGACAATTCACCTTTCAATTATCCCGAAAAGTTAAAAGGAAACTATTTGCTGGTGCATGGATCAGGGGATGACAATGTGCATGTGCAGAATACCATGCGTATGGCAGAAGCCTTGGTGCAGGCCAATAAACAATTCGATTGGGCCATATACCCTGATAAAAACCATGGCATCAATGGGGGCAATACGCGTATTCACCTATTTACTAAAATGACTGATTTCATTCATAAAAGTTTAGGGGACAATTAACAACATATATATGACAATACGGTTTTATCTAATAACCTTTCAAGGAATGTAATTGTAAATCAGGCCAATGATATTGAAGAATAAACCAAGATTATTCCTACCTGCAACTTCAAACGTTAAAAGGGATTTGGAACAAGGCCCTAAAGAATCAAATAATACTAAAAATGAAATTACGATCAACAACGAAACTTTAAAAGTTCTTTCTAAACGAGAAATTAAACGAAATAGAGTAAGAGAATTAAAAGAATTAAAGTAACAGCAAAAGAAAACTAACAATTAACTAACCTTATTATTATGGACAAAGGAACTATTAAAAAGGGACATCCAAAAGCATTATATACCTTGTTTGCAACGGAGATGTGGGAACGGTTTTCCTACTATGGTATGCGTGCATTATTAACTTTATACCTAACTGCAGAATTAGTAAATGGTGGATTTGGATTAAACAGGGAAGAATCATTAGCCATTTATGCCATTTTTACGGGTTTGGTCTATTTAACACCAATACTTGGTGGTTGGGTAGCTGACAATTTTCTTGGTAAAAGAAAAACGGTTTATATAGGCGGTTTGGTAATGGCTGTAGGTCAGTTTCTATTGGCAGGAAGTGCATTTTTATCACATTCTTTGGATCCTGTAACGCGACTTTTTATATTTAATTTAGGCTTGGGAGTCTTAATTATTGGTAATGGATTTTTTAAACCAAATATTTCTACCATAGTAGGGGATTTTTATGATGATAACGACCCTAGGAAAGATTCTGCTTTTAATATTTTTTACATGGGTATAAATCTAGGAGCTATTTTAGGCCCTTTTATCGCAGGAGCTTTGGGTGAAAATGTAGATTGGGGTTATGGGTATATGGCAGCTGGAATTGGAATGATTATCGGAGTACTTTGGCTTAAAGCAAGAGAATATTCGTTAGAGCAAAAAGGACTTCCACCAAATTCGCCCGAAGACAAGTTTGTTTTAGACGGTAAGGATTGGCGGGAAATTATTTTATATGCTATAGGTCTAATTATATCAACATTTGTTGTTGTTTTTATTTGGAGGCTACTACCAGATAATGTTACAACCATTGTTACTTACGTTGGATTCGCAGCTGGAATAATTGGCTTAGGGTATGTTATTTTTAAAGGAACCAATGGTCCTTCAGAGTGGAGTAGAATGGTGGTTATTTTAGTTCTTGCTTTTTTTAATATTGCCTTTTGGGCTGGATTTGAGCAAGCTGGGGGAACCATGAATTTGTTTGCAAAGGAGAATACGGATAGGCTTATATTTGGATGGGATGTACCTGCTACTTGGTTTCAAAATGTAAACCCTATTGCAATTTTGATCTTTGCACCTATCTTTTCAGTAATGTGGTTAAAGCTTGACGCGATGAAATTCAATCCACGAACACCAATAAAATTTGCTATAGGATTATTTTTGGGCGCGTTTGCTTTTTGGATAATGACACAGGCAAGTCATGCAGCAGAAGGAGGTAGTTTAGTGTCTCCATGGTGGTTGGTTGTCGTATATGTTGTACTAACCTTAGGCGAGTTAATGTTATCACCTATAGGACTCTCAATGATTACGAAGTTAGCTCCTACAAAGTTAGTTTCTGTGGTTATGGGATTATGGATGGCAAGTTTTGCAGCCGGTAACTATTTGGCGGGAATGTTAGAAAGTATATTGCACAAATATGATTTTGAATTGTATCCTTTTATTACCATGTTAATGTTAGGTTCCGGAATTTGCCTAGTATTGCTTTCTCCTTTCTTGAATAAAGCTATGAAGGGAATCCACTGATAAATGTTGAAATTTTAATTAGAATAATTAAAAAGCTCAGGTTTGATTACTTGGGCTTTTTTGTTAATAAACCTAAACAATGAGCACAGAGAAAGAATCTTTTTTTGGAGTTATGAAATCCTGGAATAAAAATTTTAGGGTTGCTGGTAACATGGAACTTTTGAACGTTGGGCTTGGTACTGATTATTTGCAGTACTGGCACTTTAATTAAGCGTCATTACAAAGGCCCCCTGTTCGCCGGTGTAGTGAAATGGAATCTTTTTTTGGTCACAGGTCGCGGCCCATCGTTTTACATAACTGCGATAGTTGCTGCCATCAGCGATCAATGCCCTCGGCCGCAATGAGTCGATGACCCGTGCCAGATTAAGTTTTGGGGATTGGGTCAATAATACAATATCAGGTTGCGCTTCCAACTCGGGAAACACGGCCAAACTATCAATGATCAGCAATTTTTTTTCGTCCATATTGAAAGCGTTTCCTAGGGGCCGATACATTACCGTAGCGATATTTTCGTTTATCACGTAATCATCGATAATTCTCGTCGAAGCCGAACTGTCGGTGGAGTAGATGGTAAGATGCGCCCCGGATTGGTGCATCAAAATTGAATTCTTGGTTTGATGGGCTACCCAAAGTTGTTCTTTATCATGGGTTTGACGTTGTTTGTGCAACGACCAAATTTGTAGGCTGATCATACTTACAAGCACCAAAGTGACACTTTTAAAAGTGGGTTTAGGCAACATCCAGATCAAAGAAATAAGGAGTGCATAGGTAATCACCATTTGAACGGAATCAAAAGGGATATTCTGAAAAATAAATGCTTCTTGTTGGGCAATCCAATCGATGATCGCATTCATGGATCCGATCAGGGTATCGAATAGTGCGATAAGACTATCGGGTGCCAAATTCAATAACACCAGTGCGATTACGAGAATACCCACACCCAGTATCAGTCCTAAAAAGGGGACAATCAATAGGTTGGAGACAAAAAACAATCCGGGAAATTGATGAAAATAATATAAACCTATAGGTAAGACCCCAATCTGGGCGGCAAGGCTCACCGAAAGCAATTGCCATATTTTTTTAACCAACCATGGCTTAGGCGACCAGAATTTTTGCAGTAGGGGATATAGCCATACAATGGCAAAAACGGCAGCATAACTCATTTGGAACCCAACATTGAACAATAGCATGGGGTTGAACACGAGCAGAATGAAAAACATGGACAAGGCCAGGATATTGAAGGTATTGCTGGGCCTATTCAAGTATAGGGCATAGGCGACAAAACTGAACATGGTGACTGCCCGAACCACAGAAGCCGATAAACCGGCTAAAAAGGCAAAACCCCATAACAGGAGCACAATGACAGTAAGTTTTAGGACCTTCCCTTTGGGGAGAAATTCCAACGGACGTAAAAGAAATTCAAGGAAGATAAGGAGAATACCGATATGCAGGCCAGACACGGCAAGGATATGCACGGCACCGGCATTTTTGTAGGCCGTATATGTGGCTTCGGAAATATCATCACGTTGACCCAAAAACAAAGCTTGGATAATCCCAAACTCATCTTCCCCAAAATTTGCCTGTTTCATTCGGCTGATGATCTTATCCCTCAATCGGGCTGCATAACCCCTTAGGGTTCTAGTGGGATGGGTATATAGAATAAAATCATGTCTGTTCAAATGTAATTGATTATAGACCCCAAGCTTTTCCAAGTAGTTCTTATAATTGAATTGGTGGGGATTCAATGCGGGATGAACCATTTCTAGAGTGGAATAAGCAATAAGCTCGTCATCAACCTGCAATTTTTCTTGAATGGAGTCGGTTGCTAGGTTCACAATAATTCTTCCTGAGGCCTTTCTTTGCTGGTAGTAGGTGACCTCTGCAATAAAACGCTGATTGAATGATGTGGGTTTTAAAACTTCAATGATCTTCAATTCCCACGTGTCAGGCCCATTTGATTTGAAATGGGAATAATGATCTATTGCATTTTTTGGTTGGGCCAAGGCCACTATCAGGATGCCGAGGAATAGGGTAGTACATGCGGCCATGATCCCAAAAGTTATGCCTCTGGCCTTTTTTTGTTTAAAATGAAGAATGCCGAGTGTAAGTAAAGAAACCAAGGTAAGTAGCAATGGTACGCGAATACCGGTATTAAAGGAGTACCCTATAAGGATTCCCAATACCAAAAGTAGCGTTAACTTAATGGGAATGAAATCCAGCAGTTTCATCTATAAAACTCGGGTTGCTTTTACAAAGGAATAGTTCCAATACCCTTCCCTCAGGGAAGAGACGATAACCCCTCTGGAAGTGGAGGCATGTATAAATTTGATCTCATCATTTTCGACCGCGACCACCATGCCTACATGATTTATTTTTTTACCCCTGCGTGACGTTTTAAAAAAAAGGAGGTCGCCTTTTTCAACCTGGTTTACACGAATGCGTTTACCTTGGTTGGCCATTGCGGAAGAAACTCGTGGAAATGCAATATTATTTTCCTTAAAAGCGACATACAAAAGACCGGAGCAGTCCATCCCTTTTTTTGTCGTGCCTCCATATTTATAACGTACCCCCGAGTACGTAAGGGCTGTGTTGATGATGTCGTTGACCTTCGTTGATGATGAATGGGTTTCAAGAACTTCCAAATCATTGCTGTTTTCCCCGTTACCCGAATTTTCTGGGGAAGCTTCAACGGTAATCGTACGCTCTTTCGCGTAGGTAGTTTTCTTTTTGGCAATACAGCTGCCCAAAAAAATAAAGAGAATAATAAATGGGTATGTTTTTTTCATCCAAGGTTTGCAAAAGGCCTTCGGATACCAAATTTAAGCATTTTCTACAATTAGATCGGCTGCCTTGACACTGGCACCTGTGCCACCTAGTTTTTTTTCAAGTAGTTCATAGGCTTTCAGTTGATTTTCCCGACATGCACCTTGCAGTATTTTAGTAAGTTCGTTGCGCAAGTTTTTGCTATTAAGGTCATTTTGGATCAATTCCTTGACAACCTCTTTCTCCATGATCAGGTTCACTAAGGATATGAATTCTAACGTGATAATGCGTTTTGCTATTTGATAGGACAACCAACTTGCCTTATAGCAAACGACCTGGGGAACCTTGAACAATGCGGTTTCCAAGGTGGCCGTGCCACTCGTGACCAAGGCAGCATGCGCCAAACTCAATAATCCGTAAGTTTTATTCGTTACAAATCCTACATTGGAATCCTTTAAAAATGGGGTATAAAAACCATAGTCCAAACTTGGGGCCCCTGCAATGACAAAGTAGTAATCGGGAAAATCCTGTGTTATGGAAAGCATGGTTTGGAGCATTTTTTTGACTTCTTGCTTACGGCTTCCAGGGAGTAAGGCAATAATGGGTTTATCAATGTCCAATTTGTTTTCTTGCCGAAAGCGCTGCGCATCGATTTCTTCCCGATTCTCAATGGCATCGATCAACGGATGGCCCACAAAATGTACAGGGTAATCGTGTTTTTCTTCGTAGAATGACTTCTCAAAGGGAAGAATGACATACATGGCATCGATATTCTTTTTTATCTTTTGAATACGTCCTTCCCGAGATGCCCAAATTTGAGGCGATATATAATAATTCGTTTTGTAATTGCCAGCCTTGGCCCATTCGGCAATCCTTAGGTTAAAACCTGAAAAATCGATAAATACGATGACATCCGGATTGAAGGCGGAAATATCATTCTTACACAATTTGATGTTCTTGAAAATTCTGCCCAGGTTCATGACGACCTCAATAAAACCCATAAAGGCCATTTCCTTATAGTGTTTCACCAGTGTCCCGCCAGCCGCCTGCATTAGATCACCGCCCCAGCATCGGATCTGGGCATCGGCATCCTTTAGTTTCAGGGCTTTGATTAAATTGGATCCATGAAGGTCTCCAGAGGCTTCCCCGGCGATAATGTAGTATTTCATTCTAGAATACTTTATAATAAAGAATCACCAGGGCCGTAAGAAGTGTTGCAATCAACACGCCTTTTGCCCGCTGATCCCGGCGTATTTTTAAAAATCCGAAAAAGGCCACTAAATTCAAGATTGCCCCTAGGGCAAGTAAACTCCCGACATGTCCCTGTTGTACTGCAGCTTCGAAGGTCTCTGCAATGCCAAAATCTGAAAACAGTAGGATATAGGCCAAGGTGCCGATCGTATTTGCGATAATGCCGACTATAAAACCGACGATAAGTTCTTTTTTAGTTTTCATGGGTAAAGTTTCAATTTTCAGATTTGTCCGAATGTTGCGTGTGTCAAGCTCGGTTGTAAATTCCAAAAGCCTTCTCCCGCCACTTTGGTATTTAAAGCTGAAAGTACTATTTCAGATCTAATTTTCCTGTATGGAATGTATGCTCTTTCTAGGTGTTTGCCATATCGGCCTCCTGACACCCTTTATTCAATACCTATAAATCCCAACCATTGAGTTCTTGTATGGCATGGTGTGCCGTTAGGTCAAATTGGGTTGGTACCACAGATATATAACCATTGGCGAGGGCCCATTCATCGGTGTCCTCCCCATGGTCCAAAAGGTCGAATTCCCCGGTCAGCCAGTAGTACTCCCTTCCTCTTGGATTCGTACGTTTATCAAATTTTTCCTTCCAATTTGCCCGGGCTTGCCGGCATATTTTTATTCCTTTTGGCAATTCCTTGTCCATTTTGGGTATGTTCACATTGAGGACCACCCCTTTAGGGAGTTTGTTTTTCAGTACTTCACTTACGATATTCCTTATGGCTTCGCCCGCAAATTCGAAATTAGCATCCCAGGCATAGTCGCACAGAGAGAAACCTATGGCGGGAACCCCCTCTATACCTGCTTCAATGGCAGCACTCATGGTGCCCGAATAAATGACATTGATCGATGCATTTGACCCATGGTTTATCCCACTGATACATATATCGGGTCTACGATCCAACAATTCCTGCAGTGCTAGTTTAACACAATCTGCCGGGGTTCCACTGCAACTGTATTCCGCGAAGGCACCATCGGCGAGATCTATATCGACTTTCGCTGAATATAGGGTATTATCAACAGTAATGGCGTGGCCCATTCCCGATTGTGGACTGTCAGGTGCGACCACTATGACCTTCCCGATTTCTGACATAAAACGAATCAATGCCCTAAGGCCCGGAGCGGTAATTCCGTCGTCATTGGTAACCAGGATAAGGGGTTTTTCCATTTTACATACTTTATTCTGCAAATTTACGTTTAAAAAAACAGATGTTCCCATATGGTGTTTAACAAAAATTTAATGCCTGCGGCTTAAGTGCTGGCACGGTTTTTTCTGTATATTAGGGAATTGGATAGGCCCCCTTGGCAGGACAATGGGGAATCTTGGTTTATTAAGAATAAAGGAAAAGTACTAAATAGCAAAGAATTATATATGAAAAGGAATCTTGCCTACGCCCTAATTGTTATGCTTGTTGCAGTAGCATCTTGCAGTTTTACCAAACAGTCTTTTGTGAATGATGACAAGGATAAATTGTTGTTAGACCTGATTACCTATGTCTTGGAAAAAGGCCATTATGAACCCAAGCATATCGATGATGATTTTTCAGTACATGTGTTTGAGGATTTTATTGATGTTCTCGATCCCACAAAAAGATATTTTTTAGCAAGTGATATTCAGGAGTTTGAAAAATATAAATTTCAAATCGATGACCAGATCAATAATACGGATATTACCTTCTTCAATGTGGTCTACAATAGACTGATAGAACGAATGAATGATGCAAAGATCATTTACAAGGAAGTATTGGAGGTTCCATTTGATTACAACATAGAGGAAAGTATTAGCATTAAATATGAGGATGAGCCTTTCGCAGCATCAAAATCCGAACTAAAGGAACGTTGGAGAAAACAGTTGAAGTATGCGACCCTAGGCACTTACGACTCCAAACTGAACCAGTCTGTAAAAGCACCTAAAATTACCAAAAAGTTAAAAAACGAACAGGTTGAAACGACTATCGAAGATTCTGGAATTTCAAAAGAGGAATTGGATAAGGTATTAACACCGGAAGCTGCTGAAATTGCATCCAGGGAAGCCACAAGGAAAACGTTGGACGAATTTTTCGATTTCATTGATGATCTTGAGCGTAAAGATTGGTTCGTGCAATATATCAATACCATTGTAGATGAATTTGATCCGCATACATTTTATTTTGCCCCTGAGGACAAGGAGAAGTTCGATGTAAGTATGTCAGGTAAGTTCGAGGGTATCGGGGCACGTCTGCAAAAGAAAGCCGAAGGTGCCAAGATTGTTGAGATTATTTCAGGTGGACCTGTATGGAGAGATCAACGACTCGAAGTCGGGGATGAGATTATCAGGGTTGGCCAGGAAGGGAATGACCCAATAGATATCGTGGGCATGCGATTGGATGATGCCATTAAGTTGATAAAAGGACCTGAAGGCACCGTCGTCGATTTGACCGTCAGAAAGGTAGATGGCTCGATCGAGGTCATTTCTTTGACGAGAGATGTGGTAGAACTTGAAGAATCATATGCCAAATCGGCGAATATCATTAAAGGTGACCAAAAATTCGGTTTGATCAACCTGCCCAAATTTTATGTTGATTTCAATGATTACTCTGAACGTAATGCAGCAACCGATGTGGCCAAGGAGGTCGAACGTTTAAAGCAGGAAGGTGCTGAAGGGTTGATCCTTGATCTTCGTGATAATGGTGGTGGGTCTTTGAAAACCGTAGTTGAAATGGCCGGACTCTTCATAAAAGACGGTCCAATAGTTCAGGTACGGTCCAATGGCAAAGGCAAGGATGTTTATGACGATAAGGATGAGCGTATCCAGTGGGATGGCCCTCTCGTAATCCTTGTCAATGAGCTTTCAGCCTCTGCATCGGAAATTTTAGCCGCTGCAATGCAAGATTACAAACGTGCCATCGTAATCGGCAGTAAGCAGACCTTTGGCAAGGGAACCGTACAAAATGTCATTCCATTGGAGAATATTGTACGTAGCAATGAGCATGGCGATTTGGGAGCGATTAAACTGACCACCCAGAAGTTTTATCGAATCAATGGTGGGTCGACCCAATTGGAAGGGGTGAAAAGTGATGTAGTTGTTCCGGATAAATATAGTTATATCGATTTGGGGGAACGCGATCAGGCGAACCCATTGAAATGGGATAAAATCTCCCCAGCCGAGTATAATATTTGGGATGGCTATATCGACTATGACCAAACCATAGCGAACAGTAAGAAGCGAATGGCAGAGAACAACCAAATAAAATTGATCGAGGAAAATGCCAAATGGATCAAGGATCAACAAGAAGAGAATGTGATTTCCTTGAATTATGATATTTATAGAGCCGAAGAAAAGAAAGACAAGACCAAATCGGACTACTTTAAATCATTGACGGAGTATGATTCAAAATTGACTTTCAAGTCGTTGAAGTATGAAGAGGAATTGTTTACCCAAGATGCCGATTTACGGGAAAAAAGAGATCGCTGGCATATTAATCTTGCCAAGGACGTCTATGTTGAGGAGGCTGTAAATGTATTGCAGGATCTTAAAATCAACAACCTAAAGCATGCCAAATTGGCGAGTTTAAAGGACTAACGAATTTAGTGGTTATAACACAAAATTAAACCCCGACCCTAAATAGGCGGGGTTTATTATTTGCCAATATTCCATAAAGGCATTCGAGGCAGAAGGGACTTGAACCGCGCCAGAACGCCGGCAATACTGTTATACCAATGATCGTTCTCACTGATTTTGTTGGGCTATTGACACTATAAGGAGGCACCGATACTTTTTTTGGTAAAATGCACAGCGCCCCGCATTAAAATGCAGGGCGCTGTATCATTCATTTTTAAGCGAATTGGAAATATGCGTTCAAGGGAACCTTATTTCCTTTCGAATAAGGCTTCCATTTCCTCCAGTGTCTTCCCTTTGGTTTCAGGGATATATTTGTACACGAATAAAATGATGATCACAATAAAGACCGAGAACAGAAAATAGGGTAGGGCATTGTTCCAGGTTCCCCCATTCATGATCAATCTATTGGCATCACTCTCAACCACCATGGGAAAAGTTTGGGATACAAAATAGTTTGCCAACCATTGTGCGGCCACTGCGACTGCCATAGCCGCACTTCTTATCTTATTAGGGAATATTTCCGATAAAAGCACCCACACAATAGGGCCCATCGACATGGCAAACGAACCGATGAAGATCAGGATCCCAATAAGACTAACGATACCTTCAGTAGTAGAAATAGTTGGTAGTCCGGCTGAATTCACTCCTGCGTAATCACTGAAATATAAGGTGAAACCCATCATCAAAAATCCGACTAGCATTCCAAAACCACCAATGATCAATAAAGGTTTTCTACCCAATTTGTCAACCGTGAACATGGCTATAAACGTGAATAGTAAGTTTACCGTTGCGAGCAAGATTTGTTGCAAAAGCACATCATCTTGTCCGAAACCAAGGGCTTGTTCAAAAATATCGGCACCGTAATAAAGTACCGCATTGATTCCTGTAAATTGTTGTAGTACGGATAATACCGTACCAATAACGACGATAGGAAGCATACTCTTGTTGAATATCGAGGCTTTTTTCTTAGTGCTTTCCGCCTTAATATTGTCCCTGATTTCCTTAATTTCCTTCACTGCGATTTCCGCACCGTGTATTCTCGTTAATATATTTTCAGCTTCCTCTTCTCTTCCCTTGATCATTAACCAACGTGGACTTTTAGGCACAAAGAATAGTAGGACCAAGAAGAGCATGGCGGGCACCAATTCTGACCAGAACATATTACGCCATCCAAAAGCGATATTCTCGCTCTCGCTTAAATCCGACCCGATAAAATAGGTGACCAAGAAAACCACGAAGAAACCGATAACCACGGCCAGTTGATAAAATGTTACCAGTATGCCCCTGTTTTTTGCCGGTGCGATCTCAGCGATATACATAGGTGCGTTCATTGATGCAATACCAATGGCAATACCGCCTATAAGTCTAAATATAACCAATAAGGTGGTCGATTCTGGCAACATACTGGGCAAACCGGATCCCCATGCCGAAATGGAGAAAAGGACCGCGGAAATGATCAAGGAGTTTTTTCGACCAATGGCCTTACTAATGAGGCCTGCGGAGGCTGCACCAGCCAAGGCTCCCAATAGGGCGCTACTTACAATAAAACCTTTTAATGCCCCGGTCAACTCAAAATACTTGGAAAAATAAAACTGGGTACCATTGATTACCCCGGTGTCATAACCAAATAATAAACCGCCTAAGGTTATGACGATGGTTATAAAATAAATATTGATTTTTGCGGTTGATTTTTTTCCCATTGTTTGATTGGTTTTAGGTTTGATAAAAAGAAATTCAAAGATACTTCTTTGTTCTTAAAGTATCCTTATTATTGATTTAATAATTAAATGGATTGAATCTCACTGAATCCTGTATTTCAGTATTGAAAATACAGTATTCAATAATTTTCGGAATGGTATCGACTATTTAAATTTTACCGTAATTCATCGGAATTTAATCGAAGGGACTTTGGAGATTTCAATACATGAACCCACTATAATTGGGTTATGAAAGTGTACCTATAAATAAATCTTGATGGTAGGCTTTGCTCGTATGGAAATATCCTTAAGCAACTTACTTTCGTTACAAGAATTATCTTAATGTAATGCACCAAAAACGTTCGCCACCAAACGTATTATTTTTATACTTTTTTCAATCCTCTTTCTCTTGACTTTTCGCTAGTGTCATTGATTCTGAATTGATACAATACCGCAATCCACTTGGTGCGGGACCATCTGGAAATACGTGTCCTAAATGGGCATCGCACGTATTGCACATAACTTCCACCCGAATCATGCCATAGCTACTGTCTTTTTTATATTTGATGGCATTTTTCGAAACCGGCTGGGTAAAACTGGGCCAACCAGTCCCTGATTCGAATTTGATCGTGGAATCGAAAAGTGGGGTGCCACAACATACACAATTGTATTGACCTGCTTCGTGAATACTGCACAGCGCCCCTGAATGTGGTGCTTCGGTACCTTTTTCTCTGGTAATCCTGTATTGTTCGGGACGCAATAGTTCACGCCATTGGGCATCTGTTTTTTCAACCCTTCGACCGGGTTCAAGGTTTCCTTTTACCGTAAAATTTATGACATCTTTCCAAGTTAACATAGTTATTTTCTTTTCAATGCATTGGTATACGTTCTCGGTACATTAAAAGCCGGTTGGTAAATTGCAAAGGCTTCATTATAGTCATGGTAATGGTATTATCCTTACGATCGCATACGATTTCAACCTAAATTACACTAATTTTAGTCCGTGGACAAGCGCAAACAACATAAGATCCTCTATGCCGTTTTAATGTTACTATGTGTCATTGGCTTTTGGTTGTTCGAAAACTTTTATACACCAGACACCTATTCCTCAACGGATGATGATGGCTTCAAAACGGTTATACCTACTTATTTTATACCCACTTCAACGACAGGGGACATTGTTTCCCATGATCATTTTATGTTGTCTTATAATGAACCCTACGAGCAGGCTGAATGGGTGGCCTATATGCTTAAAAAAAACCAATTGACCAATGATGATCGAAAACGCCCTTATTTTATCGAGGATCCCAAAGTGAAATCAAAATCTGCGGATTGGCGCAATTATAAGGGGTCTGGTTTTGACCGAGGACATTTATGTCCTGCGGGTGACCGGCGTTTTACCGAATTTGCCTATAATGAAACCTTTTACACCAGTAATATAAGTCCACAAGACCGTGATTTCAATGCTGGGGTTTGGAACCGGTTGGAAATTCAAGTACGGCAGTGGGCAAAACGTTATGGAAATCTTTTTGTGGTTACTGGGGGTGTTTTGGAAGACGGCCTTGAAGAAATTGGGGAAGAGGATGTGGATGTGCCGCGGTACTTTTACAAAATTATAGCGAAGGGGGATGAGAAGAACCTTAAAGTCATCGCTTTTTTAATTCCCAATAAGGAAAGTGCCGAGCCCTTACATCATTTCGTGGTTCCCGTAGACCGGATAGAGAAACTTACGGGTCTTGATTTTTTCGAAGAATTGCCGGATATGGAAGAAGCGGAATTGGAAAGTAGATCTACATTGGCCGGATGGAAGTTTTAGATACCCTCCTTCAATCTATTAGAGTCTAGCTTTAAAAAGATAAACAGTAAGATGGAGAAAAAGAGCAGTCCGGAGCCACCATAACTAAAAAAGGGAAGGGGTATGCCAATGGTGGGTAAAACACCGATAACCATACCTATGTTGATGAAGTAATGAATGAACAGGATGGAAATTACGCCATAACCATACATTCGTGAAAATGGATTCTTTTGTCTTTCGGCCAAATAGACCAATCTTAAAAAAAGGAATGTAAAAAGGAGTATGACTGTTGCTGTTCCTACAAATCCCCATTCTTCACCCACCGTACTGAAAATATAATCGGTGTGCTGTTCAGGTACGAAATCCCCTTTGGTTCGGGTTCCTTCTAAGAATCCTTTTCCGAAAAAACCACCTGATTCTATGGCCTTCTCAGATTGATAGGTGTTGTATCCAATGGTTTTTCGAATTTGCTCCAATTTTTGTGGGTCCTTTTCAAGACGCAGCCAAAGGCTAAAACGATCCCTGTGTCTTTGTTCAAAAACATTGTTAAAGACAAAACCAACAGAGAGCGAAAATAGGATAATGACAGTAACCACCGATATCAATGGAAAAACTGGAACTTTGAAGGTTTTTTTCTTTAGAATAAGAAAAATAACGATAAGAAGTCCCAATATGATTCCGACCCATATCGTCCCAAACATCAAAGTCGCGATAAAAATTACAATGGTCAATAAGCCGATGACCAAATAAAAAAGGGGTAGCCCTTCACGGAAAATAACGAACATGAGTGCGAAAAAAACCAAGGCACTTCCCGGATCTGGTTGGGGAATGATCAGAATTGCTGGTAACAAGATGATTCCCACGGCAAATAATTGATCTTTTCGTCTTTTGATGTCCGTTTGAATATCGCTTAAGTACTTGGCTAAGGCCAGAGCGGTCGCGACCTTGGCAAACTCGGAAGGCTGTAGGTTGAAGAAACCGAGATTATACCAAGAGGTTGCTCCGGCAATGGTCTTGCCAAAGACAAACAATCCCAATAATAAGACCATGGCGATTACATACATTAAGCTTGAGAACCGTTCATAGAAATTGGCCTCTAGGGCCATAATAATGATTATGCTCAAAATGCTTACTCCAAAAAAGAACAGCTGTTTTCCATGCAAGGAAGAAAAATTGAAAATTGAGGGGTCGGCATCCGTGAATGTACTTGAATAAATGTTCACCCAACCTATAGCCACTAAAGCAATGTAAAAGAAAATGGTGAGCCAATCTATACGTTTAAAAAGACTCTTACCAGACATACTCGTTTATCTTGAATTCCTCACCACTATATGGTTTTGCGTATTCATGTTCCAAGGTTTTCTCCAACATCCTTTTTTCGAGATCTTTTCGAGTAATTTCACCCTTAAGGTATTTTTCTATCATCAGCGATGCGATATGTCCTGCATAACGAGATCCATAATATCCATTTTCAATATAAACAGCTAATGCTATCTTGGGATTGTTCACAGGGGCGAAGGCGATAAAAAGAGAATGGTCGGTGAGTTGGGTTTTAACACTATCTATAATGGTATAATTTTCGACAGTACCTGTTTTTCCTGCAATTTCGATTCCGGGGATTTGTACCCATCGCGCAGTACCCTTATGATATACGTCGGCCATTCCTTGTACCACGGGTTCAAAATATTTGCGATCAATGGTCGTTTGTTTCAATTCGGTGAATTCGGGAATGGTAATTTCCTTCCCGTTCACTTTCTTTAGAATATGCGGTGTAAAGTAATGCCCACGATTTGCTATGGCTGCGGTCATATTCGCCAATTGAATAGGTGTTACGGCGACCTCCCCTTGCCCAATGGCATTTGAGATAATATACGAGGAACTCCACCGATTGTCACCGTACCATTTATCATAATATTCCTTAGATGGAATGCGCCCGGGTCGTCCCGTATGTAGGTCCGAACCTAAGTAGCCACCTAGGCCAAAGCTTCGCATATGTTTTTCCCAAACATCCATGGCTTCATCCGTGGTTTCGAACTTATCATATATTTTTCTGAAAACTCCTGCAAAATACGCGTTGCACGACTTGTAAATACCGACATTCAAGTCCCGGATCCCACCACCACAATGGCATCCGCGTTTCGTTTTACCAACATAAAATCCATGATAGCAAGTAATTTTGGTATTTGGATCGATAACCCCTTCCTGTAATGCAATCAGCGCATTAAGTGTCTTAAACGGTGATCCTGGGGATGGCTCGGCCAAAAGGGAACGATCCCACGTCGGATTCGCTATGGAATCATTATAGAGTACGGTATAATTCTTAGAACGTTTTCGCCCAACGAGCAATGAGGGGTCATAGGTTGGCCCTGATATCATAGATAGTATTTCCCCCGAGGAAGGTTCTATGGCAACAATGCCCCCTCGTTTGCCATGCATCAACAATTCACCATATTCCTGAAGATCCTTGTCAATGGTGATACTGATTTCCTTTCCCTGTTCAGGGGGGGTGTCCAAGGCACCATCTTTATAGGGGCCAATGTCCCTGTTGAATCTATCTTTTTGAATGTACTGTACGCCTTTTTTTCCTCTTAGGGTATCCTCATAGGTCTGTTCGACCCCAGTTCTGCCTTTGAGTTCCCCTTGAACATAGTAAGGGTTTTGGGCAAGGTCTTTTTCATTGACTTCACTGATGTAGCCAAGAACGTTGGCCGCACTTTTGGTATCATAATAACGCAATGATCTTTTTTGGATATAGAAACCTTCAAAATGGCGCATTTTTTCTTGAAGCTTTGCATAGTCCTGTTTTGACAATTGTGGTACCAGTACTGAGGGTAATCTTGGGGAATAGACCCTGGCTTTGTTAAGTTTTTGGATAAAGGCCTCCTTGTCCATGCCAATTAGGTTGCAGAATTCCAAAGTATCCAATGGTTTAACCTCCCTGGGGATAACCATGACATCATAGGCCGGATCATTACCCACCAATAATTTGCCATTGCGATCATAGATATACCCTCTTTCAGGGTAATCATAAATGGCTTTTATCGCGGGGTCTTCCAATACCTGATCTTCGGAAAAACTGAATATCTGTAAGTAAGATAACCTACCGATAAATGTTATTCCTATAAACAGGATAATGGATGATAAGAGAACCTTCTTCATTGAAGATGATTTTATACTTTAGGAAATCATTCCTAGATTCATTACATGGTCAATAACCTACCCAACTTCGATATCTTACGAGGCTATTGTACCTTCGATTAAACAGAAATGCTATTCTTTGTTGACACTGAACAACGATGCGAACAATAAACACAAAATTAATGAGGCAATGCCATTTGACAATACTTTTTTTACAATTAACACGAAATTGGCTATACTGAAAATCTCGAGGGAAAAGAAGATCAAATGGTGCACCAATATTAATAACGCCAAAAACGTAAATTGTTGTGCCTTAGTACTATTACTTAGCTTAAAACTTTGAAATTCATAATTGATACCAAATACAAACCGCATTATGGTCGGTCGCAAATAGGCGATCGTGATGGTTGACGCAGCGTGAATGGCCATTGTATCGGAAAAAAAGTCTACGGATAGTCCTAGTAAGAAGCTCAATCCGATAAATGCGGCTCTATGCTCCTTGATCGGATACCAATACAGAAACAAAATATAGACCATGGGGTTGATATACCCAAAAAAATTCAGACGATTGAAAACCAATACTTGAACCAGTACCAGTAACACAAAGCGGATAATATTTATAAAAACACCCCTATTCATTTGTCGTGGCTTTTTCCAAGTCCAGTAATTCCTCCCGATCTAGATTTTTGATGATATATACATTCTTAATATTGGTCATGTCATTGAATAGGGCCACATCTATTCGATAAAAACTCTTGGAATTGTCCAAATTGAACTTTTTAATGGTGCCAATTGGGACATTTTCCGGAAAAATACTGCTCATGGCGCCTGATACGATCGTATCCCCTATATTTAATTGCACCAACCGGGGAATGTCTATCAATTGGACCACATTGTAGTTTTTGGCATCCCAAATCAGGGAGCCGAAATGATTCGTATTCTTTAGTTTGGCGTTGATATTCGACTTCGTGTTGAGTATACTTTGTACCGTTGCAAATTTATTGGAGGTGTTTTCCACAATACCCAAAATCCCCAAATCGGTAATGACACCCATATCCTGTTCCACACTATCTTTTTTTCCGCGGTTTATGGTGATGTAATTCCTTTTATTGGCATAACTGTTCTTAATAACCTTCCCTGAAACAACGGCATACCCCATATTGTCCGTGTGCATTGACCGTAAGGAATCTGTAGTTGTCTTAAGTAACCTATTGCGCAATACTTCGTTTTCCCGAAGCAATCTTTCATTTTCAACATCCAAATCAAAATAGGTAGTGATACCATGGGATATACCATAGATTTTTCCCGTGACCGCATTCGCGGAATTAAAAAACCTTGATTGATGGAAAGAATGGGATTGGACCGTGAAGGCCAATGAGATGATCAACAATAAGATATAAAGTAGAAAATTCTTATATCGAATTATAAAGTTGATTATCTGCTGCATTCACTTTCTGTTTTGTGAAGCCGATAAAGGTAATTTTTCGAGAATAAAAAAACCTTCAACGTACCTAATGAAACTAAATTGTTTATGGGACTTTACTTTATTAAAATGTTCTTGTAGCGTTCCAAATTCTTAAGTGCGATGCCAGTACCCCTTACAACCGCGCGTAATGGATCTTCCGCAATGTACACCGGTAAATCTGTTTTTTGTGATAACCTCCTATCCAATCCTCTGAGCATAGAACCACCACCGGCAAGGTAAATTCCGGTATTGTATATATCAGCTGCCAATTCAGGCGGTGTTTGCGATAAGGTTTCCATTACCGCATCCTCGACCCTAAGAATGGATTTGTCCAAAGCTTTGGCAATTTCCCTATAGGATATTTGTACTTGTTTAGGTTTTCCCGTAAGCAGATCACGCCCTTGAACCGATTTTTCCTCAGGTGGGTTTTGAAGATCTTCAGTTGCCGAACCTATTTCAATTTTTATAGCCTCTGCCGTTGTTTCCCCGACATAAAGGTTGTGTTGGGTTCGCATGTAATAGATGATATCGTTGGTGAATACATCCCCTGCGATTTTCACGGACTTGTCACAAACGATTCCACCTAGGGCAATCACCGCTATTTCAGTAGTACCACCCCCTATATCGACGATCATGTTTCCTTTGGGCTGCATAATATCAAGGCCGATACCGATGGCTGCCGCCATGGGCTCATGGATCAGATAAACTTCTTTTCCATTTACACGTTCGGCCGATTCCTTTACGGCCCGCATCTCAACCTCAGTAATCCCGGAAGGAATACAAATAACCATTCGCAATGCCGGCGGGAACCATTTTTTCTTAAGCGCAGGGATGTTTTTGATGAACATATTGATCATCTTCTCGGAAGCATCAAAATCTGCAATAACCCCATCTTTCAAGGGTCTAATGGTCTTTATGTTTTCATGCGTTTTCCCCTGCATCATGCTGGCTTCCTTCCCAACGGCAATGATTTTTCCTGTAATACGATCTCTCGCAACAATGGACGGACTGTCTACTACGACTTTGTCTGCATGAATGATGAGGGTATTTGCTGTACCTAGGTCAATAGCAATTTCCTCGGTTAAGAAATCAAAGAATCCCATTATAAGTTATGTTGTTTCGGTTAAAGGTGCATTTCATCGACAAAAGTAGTGAAATTAATGCTTAAAATGACGTGTGCCTGTCATTACCATCGCAATATTATTTTTGTCACAATAATCAATACTTAGTTGGTCCTTAATAGAACCTCCTGGCTGTATAACGCATGTAATGCCACTTTTATGCGCAATTTCAACACAATCTGGAAAAGGGAAAAAGGCATCACTTGCCATTACGGCCCCGTTCAGGTCGAAATGGAATGATTTTGCCTTGTGAATAGCCTGGTTTAGGGCATCTACGCGCGAGGTCTGTCCTGTGCCACTAGCGCATAATTGTTTGTTTTTTGCCAGCACTATGGTGTTGCTTTTGGTGTGCTTGCACAATTTTGAGGCAAAAATAAGATCCTCCAATTCTTTGGATGAAGGTTTTTTGTTTGTCACATAGTTCAAATCGTCCACGGAATCGGTTTTTTGATCTTTGTCTTGAACCAAAATGCCATTTAAACATGTTCTAACAAGGGTGTCGGGTAAATCAACTTCTTTAAGGATCAAAATGATCCTGTTTTTCTTCCCTTTTAAAACTTCAAGGGCTTCTTTTGAATAGCTTGGCGCAATGACCACTTCACAGAAAAGGGTATGTATTTCTTCCGCGGTAGGCTTGTCAATTTCAACATTGCTGATCAAGATGCCTCCGAAAGCAGAGACAGGATCGCCGGCAAGGGCATCCACATAGGCTTGAAGAATGGTCGTTCGCGTAGCCAGACCACAGGCATTGTTGTGTTTTAATATGGCAAATGTAGGGGCGTCATTGCGGAATTCGTTCATAAGGTTCACGGCAGCATCAACATCCAATAGGTTGTTGTAGGAGAGCTCCTTACCATGCAATTTGGTGAATATAGCATCAAAATCCCCAAAGAAAAGCCCTTTTTGATGTGGATTCTCACCGTAACGCAACGGCTGTCCTTTGGTCTCACTGATTTTTAATACCGGCTCATTGTGCTTTTGGTTGAAATAGTTGAAAATGGCCGTGTCGTAGTGTGAGGAAACATTAAAAGCCTTGGTAGCAAATTTTCTACGCTCTTCCATGGTGGTAGTTCCTTTGCCTGAAGAAATGATATCCAAGACTTCACCGTAATCCTCCATGGACGAAACACAAAGTACATCCTTATAATTTTTTGCCGCGGCACGGATCAACGAAATGCCGCCTATATCTATTTTTTCAATGATATCTTGCTCAGAGGCCCCACTTGCAACCGTTTTTTCAAAAGGATAGAGATCTACGATGACAATATCCAGTTGGGGAATTTCGAATTCTTCGAGCTGGGCAATATCTCCCTCATGGTCTTGGCGGTTCAAAATACCCCCAAAAACTTTAGGATGTAGGGTTTTCACTCTTCCACCTAGGATAGAGGGATAACTGGTTACCTCTTCAACGGGCACCACATCGATACCTAAATCCTTGATGAATTTTTCGGTACCACCGGTTGAATAGATAGTTATGCCAAGGTCATTGAATTTTTTTACTATAGGTTCAAGACCATCTTTATGAAATACGGAAATTAAGGCTGATGTCGCTTTTTTGGTGCTCATTTTATGCTGGTGGAATTTAAGTTACTAAGCCCACAAAATTAAATTTTTTGAAGGTAACAAATGAGTCAGGTTATCAACAAAACCCTAAAGTTTTAAAGAATTTTGGCCACTTCCTGATTTACATATTCCAAAAACCGTTCATCATCCACCGTGAATGGGTCAATAGTTTTTGAATCGATATCAATTTGCCCTACATTTTCGCCATTTACAAAGAGCGGAACGACAATTTCAGATTTTACCGTTAGACTGCACGCGATATAATTATCCTGTGCCTTGACATCAGGAACCACGAAGTTCTGATTGCTCAACGCCACTTGGCCACAAATTCCCTTCCCGAAAGGAATTATAAGATGATCCGTGGGTTCTCCTGCAAATGGCCCTAGCTTCAATTCATTCTTGTCGCCATTTTTAAAATAGAATCCGACCCAATCGTAGTGGGGAACATTTTTTTTTAAGAATTGACAAACGAGTTGCAGACGCATCTCTACTTCAAGTTCCTTATTTAGGATTATTTCGGAAATTTCCGAACGCAAAAGGTTTAGCATTTTTATTTGTAAAATTATTAAAGTAAGAATGATATTTTGGAATAGAAGGAATTTTTTTGCTTTTAAACTTAAAACCTCTTTTTAAAAAAAGAGTTATTGATTATTTAATACAAATTTTCTCTTAGCAACCATTTAATCTTTTGTTAATAAAAACAATATAATCTAAGATTTCGTAGTTTTGCAGTTGTAATGAAAGCAACGTTTCGAAAAATAACGTCTTCGGTTATGGCACTTATTGTGCTGTTTTCCACCATGTCCTTTTCTTTGGATATGCATTTTTGTGGAGATCATTTGGTTGATTTCAGCTTTTTTGATCATGTGGATAATTGCATGATGAAGTCTCAAATGTCCAAATCACCCCGTGAGTGTACCATGATGGATATGGATATGGATTGCTGTACCGATGTGGAAGTTGTTCTACAAGGACAGGATGACTTGAAGATTTCATTCGATCAAATCACTTTTGACCAACAGGTATTCATCGCCTCATACGTTTATTCGTACATCAATTTATTCGAAGGGTTTGACCAGCACGTTGTTCCCTTTAAGGATTATTCTCCTCCACCGCTGATACGGGATTTACAGATCCTAGATCAGACTTTCCTTATTTAAGAGCATTTTTAAGAAGTATTGCCATGCTATTGATTTAGTATGGCTACAGGCATTTCTTGCCTTTGGAGCAGTATTATCACTTCCAATCCAACATCTCATATTATGCTTAATAAAATCATCAAATACTTTTTAGAGAACAAACTGGTCACCGTTCTCATTCTGATTGCACTAATTACCTGGGGTGTTGCCACCTCTCCCTTTAATTGGGATACGGGATTCCTGCCAAAAGATCCTGTTCCCGTTGACGCCATACCCGATTTGGGTGAAAACCAACAAATCGTTTTTACCGATTGGAGTGGAAGGTCGCCACAAGATATTGAAGATCAAATAACCTACCCACTTACTACCTCGCTTTTAGGAATCCCAAATGTAAAATCAATTAGAAGTACTTCTATGTTTGGGTTTTCAAGCATTTACATCATTTTTGAAGAAAAAGTCGATTTTTATTGGTCCCGGTCCAGAGTTTTAGAAAAGTTAAATTCTCTACCAGACAACTTATTGCCTTCAGACGCAAAACCTGCTTTAGGACCAGATGCTACGGCATTAGGCCAGGTGTATTGGTATACCATTGAAGGTCGCGACCCGAAAGGTAATGTAACGGGGGGTTGGGATTTAGATGAATTGCGCTCGGTGCAAGACTACTATGTCAAGTATGCCCTAAATGGAGTTTCTGGTGTTTCAGAAGTCGCATCGGTTGGTGGTTATGTGAAGGAATATCAAATTGATGTGAACCCAGATGCTTTGAAAGCTTATAATATTGGGATCGATATGGTCATGATGGCGGTTAAAAATTCCAATCGCGATATTGGCGCTAAAACCATTGAAATCAATAAAGCAGAGTATTTTATTCGCGGACTTGGTTATATAAAAACTACCCAAGACATTGAAAACACGGTTGTAAGTGTTACTAATAACAAGCCAATACTTATTAAAGATATAGCTCATGTTAGTTTGGGCCCTGAAACGCGAAGAGGTGTTTTGGATAAAGGAGGCGCCGAAGTGGTTGGAGGTGTTGTAGTGGCTCGGTATGGCTCTAATCCTTTAGAGGTTATCAATAATGTAAAAGATAAAATAAAGGATTTTTCATCGGGCTTGCCCAAAAAGACCTTGGCAGACGGAACTATAAGTCAGCTTACCATAGTGCCGTTTTATGATCGTACGCATCTTATAGAAGAAACCATTGCTACCTTAGAAACAGCACTATCACACGAAATTCTCATTTGTATTATTGTCGTACTTGTTCTTATGATGAATTTAAGGGCATCCTTTATAATTTCCAGTTTATTACCCGTAGGCGTACTCATGACATTTATCATAATGCGATATGCTGGTGTAGATGCGAATGTGGTGGCGCTGTCCGGGATAGCAATTGCCATTGGCGTTATGGTGGATATCGGAATCGTGTTTGTTGAAAATATTATTCGACATTTAGAAATGCCCGAAAATCATGGGGTAAAAGGAAAAGAATTAATGAATGTCATTTATGTTGCCACCAAAGAGGTGGCATCAGCCATCACCACTGCTTTAGCAACAACAGTCGTTAGTTTTATTCCCGTTTTCGCCATGGTGGGAGCAGAAGGTAAGTTGTTCAGACCATTGGCATTTACTAAAACATTCGCCTTGTTAGGTGCTTTTATATTAGGTATTGTGGTATTGCCGGCTTTGGCGCATTTTGTGTTTGGTATTAATTATGATAAAAAGAAAGTAAAACGAACTTGGGGTATTATATTGATTGTTGGTGGATTGCTTTTAGCGGTTTACCTTCACATTTGGCTACCGCTAGTTTTGTGTGTTTTAGGTTTGAATTCATTTTTAGAACATAAATTACCACTTCGATTTAATAAGTATTCCAACTATATAAATATAGGGTTAGTCTTATTTATTGCCACATTTTTCTTAGCAGAAGAATGGATGCCATTGGGGCCTCAAAACTATCTTATTGTAAATTATTTGTTTGTGTTGGTTTTAATAGGTTCTATTTTGGGAACACTGCTAACCATTGTACATTTTTATGATCCCGTGCTTAAATGGTGTTTGAACAATAAAGGAAAATTTATGCTGATTCCGTTGTTCACCTTGCTATTTGGGGTTTTCATTTGGATTGGTTTCGATAGTACTTTTGGATTTGTTTCTAAGGGATTCGATAAAATGGGTTGGAAGATAAATGAAACTAAAGCTTGGACTTCAATTTCGAAAACATTTCCAGGTATTGGTTCTGAGTTTATGCCAACCTTGAATGAAGGTAGTTTTTTATTAATGCCTACAGCGATGCCACATGCAGGTTTAGAAGAAACCAAAAACATCGTTCAAAATCTGGATATGTTATTAGCTAATATTCCGGAGGTAGACATTGCTGTCGGAAAATTAGGTAGGGTTGAAAGTGCTATTGACCCTGCGCCCATTTCCATGTTTGAAAATATCATCAATTATAAACCTGAGTTTATAGCTACTTATGAAGGAAAACCCAAACGATTTAAAGTTGATAAAAAAGATAAGTTTATTACTAAAAGCGGAACTTCCCTGTCAAATGATGATGCTTTAAATCAAAGTATTACAGAAAAAGATTTAGTCCTTGATGAGAATGGTGAGTTTTTTAGAAACTGGCGTTCCCACATAAAAAGTTCGGATGACATTTGGAAAGAAATCATAAAAGTTTCAAATCTTCCCGGTGTTACTTCAGCACCAAAATTGCAACCTATTGAAACACGATTAGTCATGTTGCAAACGGGTATGCGTGCCCCTATGGGAATAAAAGTATATGGACCCGATTTGAAAACAATTCAAGATTTTGGAATCGAATTAGAAGCCGTTTTAAAACAAGTACCTTCTGTAAAAGCCGAAGCGGTTTTCGCTGATAGAATTGTTGGAAAGCCTTATTTACAAATGAACATCAATCGTTCTGCCATTGCTCGATACGGTTTAAGTGTAGAAAAAGTACAGCAAGTAATAGAAACGGCCGTTGGCGGCATGAATGTTACAACCACTGTTGAAGGCAGGGAGCGGTATCCGGTCAGGGTTAGGTACCCTAGGGAATTACGCGATGACCCGGAGAAAATCAAAAAAATATTAGTGCCAACGCCAACGGGTGTCCAAGTACTATTAGGGGAACTAATAAGTCTTGAATTTGTTCGAGGGCCACAAATGATAAAAAGTGAGGAAACTTTTTTAGTAGGCTATGTATTATTCGATAAAAAGGAAAACTTCGCCGAGGTTGATGTTGTGAACGATGCCCAGGATTTGATAAAAGATAGGATAGATGCTGGAGATTTAATAGTTCCGAAAGGCGTGAGCTATAAATTTTCTGGCAGTTACGAAAATCAAATTCGAGCGGTTAAAAAACTGTCCATTGTTATTCCAATAAGTTTGGTAGTGATATTTCTGTTGTTATACTTTCAATTTAAAACAGTCATTGCTTCCTCCATCCATTTTTCGGGTGTATTTGTTGCCTTCGCAGGTGGATTTATTATGTTATGGTTGTACGGGCAAGATTGGTTCTTGAATTTCTCCGTTGCCGACGTTAACATGCGCCATTTATTTCAAATTCACCCCATCAATTTAAGTGTCGCGGTTTGGGTTGGGTTTATTGCCTTATTTGGAATTGCAACAGACGATGGGGTTATTATGGGAACCTACATTCACCAAGTTTTTGAAGAGCGGCAACCCAAAACAATTGACAATGTTAGAGATTCTGTTTTAGTAGCTGGCAAAAAACGGGTAAGACCTGCAATGATGACAGCGGCAGTTACTATTATAGCTTTACTTCCGGTGCTAACCTCAACAGGTAAAGGGGCGGATATTATGATCCCAATGGCAATTCCAGTTTTTGGAGGGATGATCATTCAACTCATGACCATGTTTGTCGTACCGGTTTTACAAGCCTTTTGGAGGGAAACAGTAATTAAAAGCAATCAATAATGAGCATACAAAATGTATATAAGAAATTGAATATTAGATATTTAATTCTTGTTTTGGCGATGTACTCCACAAGTGTGAATAGTCAGACATTACATGATTATTTAAGTATTGCATTACAGAATAATCCTGAGATACAATCAGCATACAAGGAGTTTGAAGCCGCTATACAAAAAGCACCCCAAGTGAGTTCTTTGCCAGATCCAAGTTTAACCATGAGTGCCTTTGGAAGGATGATTGAAACCCGAGTTGGCGCTCAAGAGGCCCGATTTAGTTTGATGCAAATGTTTCCATGGTTTGGAACATTGGAAGCAAAAAAGAATGCAACTAACTTAATGGCCGAAGTGTCGTTTCAGAAGTTTATAGATACTCGCAATGAAGTCTTTTTGGAAATTAAAAAAACATATGCAGATCTCTATGAAATCAATAAAATGATTCAGCTTGAAGAGGAGAACCTTCAAATTTTAACTGATTATAGAGAACTCGCCTTGAGCAAATTTAGAAGCGGAAAAGGAGCTATGGTAGATGTGGTTAGAATTGATATTAAAAGAAACGAAAGTGAAACTGATATTCAATTGTTAAAGGATCAAATGCAACCGCTTCAAGTTGACTTTAACAGTTTGTTAAACGGTAGTTTAAATGACATTATAACTATTCCTGATTCATTACCGTTGGTTGAAAATAATATGCCAATCGAAAACGATAGTTTATTTAGTTCCAACCCAAAATTGTTAGGATTAGACAAAAAAATGGAGTCTTTTGAAGAACAAAAAAAGGTCGCCAAAAAAGATGGGTATCCGATGATTGGATTAGGATTGGATTACTCGATTATTTCAAAACGCGATGTCCCCGGTTTAGAAATGAACGGGCAAGATGCCATTATGCCTATGTTAACAGTTACACTACCTATTTTCAGAAAAAAATACAATGCCATGCAAAAAGAAGTTGATTACATGCTAGAGGCGACTAAGTTTGATAAACAAGCAGTAAAAAATAAGTTGCAGTCTAAATACAGTATGTCAAATTATAAGGTTTCAAAAGCAAAATCATTAAAAGAATTATATATAAAGCAAACAGAGCATACAAAACAGGCTATTTCCTTATTAATAGCCGCTTATAGTAATTCCGGAACCGATTTTGAAGAAATATTAAGAATGAATCAAGATTTGTTAATACTTCGAACGGCAACAGTTTCAGCTAATAAAAATCAATTTATAGCACAATCAACCATAGATTATTTAATCTCTAAAGAGGAATAATGATGAATACAAAAAATAAAAATATATTAAAAATGGTAGGCGTTCTATTCATAGGCCTACTACTAGGATGGATGATTTTCGGAGGCAATGATGCACCAAAATCCGAACACGACCATAATGCCACAGAAGGAACAGAAACCATATGGACCTGTTCCATGCATCCACAAATACGTATGAATGAACCAGGTCAATGCCCGATATGTGGTATGGATTTAATTCCATTGGAATCGAATGGATCTGCCATGGATCCAAATGCGATTCAAATGACTGACGATGCTATGAAATTGGCCAATATTCAAACCATGATTGTTGGAGGAAGTAATGGAGCCAATAAAAAATTGACGCTTAATGGCAAAGTGCAGATTGACGAGCGCAAATTATACACACAATCTACCCATCTTCCCGGTAGAATTGAAAAATTGAATATGAACTTTACCGGTGAAAAAGTAAACAGAGGTCAAACACTGGCGATGGTTTACTCTCCTGAACTGGTTACGGCTCAAGAAGAATTATTGCAATCCTATCGCATGAAAGAGGCACAGCCGGAATTATTTGAAGCCGCCAAACAAAAATTGGGGAATTGGAAAATTGGATCCGCTACAATAAACAAAATAATAAGTGCTAATAAACCCATTCAACAATTTCCTATTACCGCAGATGTTTCGGGAATTATCACTGCTAAAAAAGTCGATTTAGGCGATTATGTAGGTCAAGGTATGCCAATATATGAAATAGCCGATTTATCATCGCTTTGGGTGCTATTCGACATATATGAAAGCGATATGCCTTGGGTTAAAGTTGGCAATAAGATCAATTATACCGTTCAATCGCTCCCGGGTGAAACTTTTGAAGGCGTTGTTTCATTTATTGATCCTTTGATTAATCCTCAAACTAGAGTTGCATCAGCAAGAGTGGAAGTGAAAAATTCCGGAAATAGACTAAAACCTGAAATGTTTGCTTCCGGTGTTGTGATTAATAGTTTAACGACCTCAACATCAAAAGACATCGTAATCCCAAAATCGGCTGTGATGTGGACTGGGGAACGGTCAGTAGTTTATACGAAAAGTGTCGTTTCAAATAAAGTAAACTTTAAACTTAGAGAAGTTACGTTAGGGGCATCGCTTGGAGATGCTTATATCATTAAAGAAGGGCTTTCTGAAGGAGAAGAGATTGTAGTAAATGGCACGTTTACTGTAGATGCCGCAGCGCAATTAGCGGGAAAGCCCAGCATGATGAGTCCAGAAGGGGGGGCAGCCATGACCGGTCATAACCATGGTGGCGCGGCAGTGCCCACATCAAATGACCCGATCATAAACAAGGTTGCCAAAAGTGTTGCCGTGGATCAAAAGGCAAAAGATGCCCTAAAACCCCTCTTAACAGAATATCTGGCAATGAAAGATGCTTTGATAATCGATAATTTGGAGGACGCAAAAAAGGCGGGATCAAATATCCTTAAAACGATTGAGGGCGTAAATATGTCCTTGTTTACAGAGGAATCACACAGCGTGTGGATGGGTCTGAGCAGTGATTTAAAGAATACATTACAACATGTACAGCACTTTAAAACGCTGGAAGAAGTTAGAGGGCCTTTTCAACAGGTATCCAATAGGATGATTGAACTAGAAACGTCATTTAATCCTAACGCTGAAACATTGTATGTACTGCATTGTCCAATGGTGAACAACAACAAGGGGGCAGATTGGCTAAGCAATTCCAAAGAGGTGAAAAACCCCTATTACGGTCAGGCGATGCTAACCTGTGGAGCGGTTACCAAAGAGATTAAATAGTACGTATATGAATTCGGTTTTGCAATCAACCCTTAACGTTAAAAATAGATTTAAATAGGTCAATGAAGCACTGTTAACATCTATATTTTGATGTTAATACTAAACATAAAAAATGATGAAATGCCAATGACATCGTATACTTTGATTCATAGGGATGCCATTTTTTCTGAAGAAGAAAAGCTTGCGATTATTGACTATATGACAGAATTGAAACAGAAATTAGAGTAAACAAACACACATGAAAACAGAAGATACACTTTCGGAAACGATGAGGCAATTACAAAAACGCGGTTATACATATGATTTAAATCTATGTTCCGAACACGTCGAATGCTATGCCTTGAAGTTGAAATTACATCCAGAAGATTTTAATGTTGATGAGGTACATCGTTTCGAAGGAATGAGCAGTACTGACGATAACAGTGTGCTTTATGCCATTCATTCCAAAAATGGCATAAAAGGATTATTGGTTGATGCCTATGGTGTATATGCCGAAAATATTTCGGAGGCCATGCGAAAAAAATTAAGATAAGATGACTCAGACCCTTCACATTAAGAATATGGTCTGCAATCGCTGCAAGACCATCGTTATGCGCGAAATCAAAGATGCTGGGTTTACTGTGGAATCTATCGAACTTGGAAAAGTTACCATAAGCGGTAAGGAATCCATGATTTTTTCAGAATTGGAAACTACTTTAAATCGACATGGTTTTGAAATTATTAAAGATGATACGGAAGAATTAATAGAACGGCTAAAAATTACATTGATTAAAAAACTGGAAGATCAAGAACTCACAAATCTTTCAACATTCTTGCCAAAAACCTTTCACAAGTCTTATTCGACATTAAGTAAGCTTTTTAGCAAAACTGAAGGCGTAACCATCGAAAAATATCTTATCAACTTAAAAATTGAAAAGGTTAAAGAGTACATTCAATTGGGACAACTGAATTTTTCAGAAATCGCCTATGCATTGAATTACAACAATAGTGGGCATTTAGCGCGACAGTTTAAAAACGTCACAGGCTTGTCAATGAGTGAATTTAAAGCTTTGCAGCAATGGGACCGGAAATCGATTGACCAAATTGTGTAAATAGTATCCGGAATTATACAAACACAAATTGATAAGGCGCATTAATTTTGGATAGTATTTAAAACCTAGGAATCATGAAACACATGTATCACATACACGGAATGACTTGCAACGGTTGCCGAAGCCACGTAACAGAGACACTTTCTAGAGTAAATGGCGTGACCAGTGCATCTGTTGATTTGGAAAAGGCCGAAGCGACCATTGAAATGGAAAAACATATTCCTCTCGAGAAATTTCAGGAGGCTTTGAAAAATGATGGCGGGCGCTATACAATTCATAAACAAGGTGAACATCATCATTCGTCAGAAAAGAAAGTGGAAAAACCAAAAGCCCATGGAAACGGTACTTTTTATTGCCCCATGCACTGTGAAGGCGATAAAACCTATGATAAACCGGGCGATTGTCCGGTCTGTGGAATGGATTTGGTCGAGGAGCAAAACGTTGCATCCAATTCCGCGACACAGTATACTTGCCCAATGCATCCCGAAATCGTTAGGGACGAACCGGGAAGCTGCCCCATCTGTGGAATGGATCTCGTACCCATGCAGCCCGACCTGTCCGCAGAGGAAAAGACCTATAAAAAGCTGCTCAAAAAGTTTTGGATAGCCGTTGCCTTCACCTTGCCCATTTTCTTGATAGCGATGTCCGAAATGATTCCGAACAATCCACTTTACGATGTAATGGGGCAGAAAAGCTGGAACTGGATACAATTCGCACTATCCATTCCCGTGGTATTCTATGCCACTTGGATGTTCTTTGAACGAGCCTATCGCTCCATCAAAACATGGAATCTCAATATGTTCACCCTTATTGGGATCGGTGCAGGCGTTGCATGGCTTTTCAGCGTTTTTGGGATGCTATTACCCGATTTCTTCCCTGCCCAGTTCAAAACGGAATCGGGTAGCGTACATGTCTATTTTGAGGCGGCCACGGTCATCTTGACCTTGGTGTTGTTGGGACAGGTATTGGAGGCCCGTGCACACAGCAAAACAAATTCCGCTGTTAAGGAGTTGCTGAAACTTGCCCCGAACAAAGCGATTCGGGTCACCGACGGAAAGGAAGAAGAAATCAGCATCGACGAAATAGAACTGGGCGATATCCTGCGGGTTAAGCCAGGGGATAAGATTCCGGTAGATGGGGCATTGACCGAAGGCAATACTTCCATAGATGAATCCATGATAACCGGGGAACCCATTCCTGTAAACAAATCGGAAGGGGATAAGGTCAGCAGCGGCACCATCAATGGCAACCAATCTTTTTTGATGAAAGCCGAAAAGATAGGTTCCGACACCTTGCTCTCACAGATAATACATATGGTCAATGAGGCCAGTCGCAGCAAGGCGCCTATTCAAAACTTAGCGGATAAGGTTTCTGCTTATTTTGTTCCCGTAGTAGTATTGATTTCTATGATCACCTTTGCAGTATGGGTGCTTTGGGGACCGGAACCGGCCTATGTCTATGCGCTGGTGAATGCCATTGCGGTATTGATCATTGCCTGCCCTTGTGCTTTAGGTCTGGCCACGCCCATGTCGGTCATGGTAGGCGTTGGCAAGGGAGCTCAAAATGGGGTGCTTATCAAAAATGCGGAAGCCTTGGAAAAGATGCATAAAGTAGATACGCTCATCGTTGACAAGACCGGGACCCTAACCGAAGGGAAACCCACAGTGGAGGCCATAGGTACTTCGCGGGATTCCTACTCGGAGACAGAAGTACTTCAATATATCGTTTCCCTAAATCAATTGAGCGAACATCCCTTGGCAGAGGCAACGGTCAACTATGGTAAAGAACAAGGGATATCCCTTTTAAAAGCGGACGGTTTCAATGCCGTTACGGGTAAGGGTGTTGAAGGTGCAGTAAATGGCAAAAAGGTTTCGTTGGGAAATTTTAAAATGATGGAACATGCAGATGCTGCGATAACCACCAACCTTAGGAATGAGGCGCAGACCTATCAAAAACAAGGCAAAACGGTCTCCTATCTATCCATAGATGGAAATGCGGTTGGTTATGTGGTTATCGGCGACAAAATAAAAGCGACAAGTGCTAAGGCCATCAAGGAATTACAAGACAAAGGTATTGCGGTCATCATGCTGACAGGGGACAATTATGATACGGCTCAGGCTGTGGCCAGTGAACTGAACTTGGCCGATTTTAAAGCAGGAATGCTTCCTGAGGACAAACTCGAAGAGGTCGAAAAACTGCAAGAAAACGGAAAAATAGTTGCCATGGCAGGAGATGGCATCAACGATGCCCCCGCATTGGCCAAAAGCGATGTCGGTATCGCCATGGGCACCGGAACGGATGTCGCCATCGAGAGCGCCACCATTACCTTGGTAAAGGGCGACTTGCAAGGAATCGTCAAGGCCCGGAATCTTAGCGATAAGGTTATGAAGAACATCAAACAGAACCTATTCTTTGCTTTGGTATACAATACCCTTGGGGTGCCGATTGCCGCAGGAGTGCTCTATCCCTTTTTCGGACTATTGCTCTCCCCGATGATAGCCGCTGCCGCAATGAGTTTTAGTTCCGTTTCGGTAATAGTCAATGCCTTGAGATTAAGAACAACTAAAATCGATTAACCTGCAAGGTCTCCAAAACCTTGTAGGTTTAAAAGAAATATGTAAACAATGCATAATGCCTAAAAAATGGTAAAACGCACAACAGCCATCAAAATTCGAAAGATACATCGATACCTAGGTATTTTTCTAGGCGTCCAGTTTCTATTATGGACGATAAGCGGACTTTATTTTAGTTGGACGGATATCGATGAAATCCACGGGGATCATTTTAAAAAGGCAACACCGGATCAAACCGCTTTTGTAGATTTAGTGGGCACTTCCCAATTAGATCATAAAGAGCCGATTACATCCTTAGAGCTTCTGGAAATTGCCGATGAGCCTTATTACTGGGTCAATGAATCGACACTTTATAATGCCCGTTCAGGAGTTAAAAAGGAAGAAGTCACCAAACAGGAAGCGATCAAAATTGCCCAACGCTATATGCGTCCTGATTTGGAATTCGACCAAATAAAAAGAGTAGAAAGCGTTAACGAACACCATGAGTACAGAGGAAGACCCTTACCGGCATACGAGATCTCCTATCGAACATCGGAAAATCTAAAGGCCTATGTGGCTATAGAAAATGGTGCTTTTCAGACCGTAAGACATCGGGATTGGCGTTGGTTCGATTTCCTTTGGATGACCCATACGATGGACTATCAAGGCAGGGACAACTTTAATACCATTGTGCTTAGGGCTTTCTCCCTTTTGGGACTCATAACCGTATTGAGCGGTTTTACACTATGGTTCGTAAGTTCCCCAACAATAAGAAAAATAAAAAAGTAACAAATGAAAAGTATAAAAATGGAATCAGAAGAAATGAAAAAAGATAATATGGAAAAACTTTATTATGGCAAATTTGCCCTCATGATGGCAACCTCCTTCATCATCATGTATGCCGTCATGTTCTTGAACGCCGATGTGTTCGATCATGTGATGTTGAGCTATACACGAACCTATATGACGATTTTGATGATAGCCCCCATGGCGTTTACGATGCTCTTGTTCATGTGGGGAATGTACAAGAACAGAAAAACAAACTTTATCATTCTTGGACTTTCTGTTGTTGTCTTTATTGTCACTTTAGTGGGACTGAGACAACAAACCTTTATTGGCGATGTACAATGGATGAAGGCCATGATTCCGCATCATTCCTCTGCCATTATGGTTAGTCAAAAAGCACACTTGAAAGACCCTGAGGCCATCAAATTGGCCGAGGATATCATAGAGGCACAAAAACTGGAAATCGCACAAATGAAGGAAATGATCAACCGTTTGGAGCAAAACAATAAATAAGTTTAAAAATCCAGGAAGAATATAAATAGTCTTATTATCGGATTGGTATTGATAGGAGGTATTATCGCCAGATACCTTATTTTTCGGAATTATTCAAATGATGCTACGAATTCACTACATTACCACAGCCCATAATCGGAGTCGGGTGAAATGTGGTCGTGTTCCATGCATCCAACGATAATGCGACCCGAACAGTGTGGCTGCTCTATCCATGACATGGATTTGATTCTAATGGAATCCTGAGCCGATGGTTTGGCAGAAGATCAATTCAAAATGTCCAAAAATGCGTTGGCTCTGGCCGATATTAGAACCACAAAAGTCTACTCCAGTACTAAGGGAGACAATGCACTGAAATTTTCTGTAACTATTGAAGAAAATGAAAAAGGCAGTTGCGACCCTAGCATCCTACTTTGCTGGACGCATAGAAAAACAGTTCGTGAACTTTAAAGGCGAGGAGGTCAAAAAAGGCCAACAATTGGCGACCATCTATTCCTCTAAACTGGTTTCGGCCCAACAGGAATTGAATACGGCCGCAAGTTTAAAGGAATCCCAGCCCTCTTTGTATACCGCTGTTCGTAATAAACTCAAGCTTTGGAAGCTTTCCAAAAAGCAAATCGAACAAATTGAAAGATCAGGTAAGGTCCAGGAAAATTTTCCTGTGTATGCCAATGTATAGGGTTTATGATTATTGTTTTTGGTTAAATTTTTCCCAACGAATATACTAGCTGTGTAAATGCGGAATACATTAGCTTAAGTATTTAAATATTCTAACAATGGCACTTAAAAAACCAGTAGGGAAACCTCTTGCCAAGCCTTCTTCAGCTAAAGCTGTAAAAAAGGCTGGACCAAAGGCAGCTCCTCGAAAGAAGTAATTGATTTGGGGTTTATGGGATAAATCCTGAACATCGGAACAGACACCATCTTTATTTAAAGATGGTTTTTTGTTTGTCATAACTACATAAAAAAAAGCCTCACTTTAAACTCAAAGTGAGGCTTTTTAGCATCGCATGATGCACTATCATGCTATAGCAATCAATGCTGTGTATTACATCATTCCTGGCATTCCGCCACCACCCATTGGAGGCATGGCCGGGGCAGCTTCCTTGATATCGGTCAAAGCACATTCGGTAGTCAAGATCATGCCCGCTACAGAAGCTGCATTCTCCAATGCAATCCTTGTTACTTTAGTCGGGTCAATGATACCTGCTTTGAACAATTCAACATATTTCTCCGATTTGGCATCGTAACCGAAGTCACCTTTGCCGTCTTGTACTTTTGCTACGACAACCGAACCTTCTCCGCCTGCATTTTCAACAATGGTCCGCAAAGGAGCTTCAATAGCCCTGGCAACAATTTGAAGTCCGGTTTCCTCATCCGCATTTTCGGCTTTAACTTTGGAAAGGCTGGCTTTGGCACGAACCAAAGCAACACCGCCACCAGCTACAATGCCTTCTTCTACGGCAGCTCTTGTGGCATGCAATGCATCATCAACTCGATCTTTTTTCTCCTTCATTTCAACCTCTGAGGCAGCACCAACATAAAGAACCGCAACACCACCTGCCAATTTGGCCAGACGTTCTTGTAGTTTTTCCTTGTCATAGTCAGAAGTAGTGGTTTCAATTTGGGATTTTAATTGGTTTACCCGAGTCTTTATATCTTTGGCGACCCCACCACCATTTACAATCGTGGTGTTGTCTTTATCTATGGTAACTTTCTCACAGGTACCTAGCATGTCCAAAGTGGTATTGTCCAAGGAGAAACCTCTTTCTTCAGAAATCACAGTTCCTTTGGTCAAGATGGCAATATCCTCTAACATCGCTTTTCTTCTGTCGCCAAATCCTGGGGCTTTTACAGCAGCGATCCTTAAAGATCCTCTTAGTTTGTTCACGACCAAAGTGGCCAATGCTTCCCCATCTACATCTTCTGCAATGATCAAAAGCGGTTTCCCGGATTGCGCAACGGGCTCCAATATGGGAAGAAGATCTTTCATTGAAGAGATTTTCTTGTCGAACAAAAGAATATATGGATTTTCTAAATCCGCGATCATTTTTTCTGAATCGGTAACAAAATAGGGGGAAAGATACCCTCTATCAAATTGCATCCCTTCCACGATATCCACATAGGTATCTGTACCCTTGGCTTCTTCAACGGTGATTACACCTTCCTTACCAACTTTTCCGAAAGCTTGGGCAATCAATTCACCTATAGATTCATCGTTATTCGATGAAATAGAAGCAACTTGTTTTATTTTTTCTGAAGAATCACCTACTTTTTTGGATTGTTTCGTCAAGTCGGCAACGATGGCTTCAACAGCCTTGTCGATACCTCTTTTCAAATCCATCGGATTTGCACCGGCAGCAACATTCTTCAATCCTTCCTTAACAATGGCCTGGGCAAGAACAGTTGCCGTAGTGGTGCCATCACCCGCAAGATCGTTGGTTTTGGAAGCTACCTCTTTAACCATTTGGGCTCCCATGTTTTCCAATGCATCTTCCAGTTCAATTTCCTTTGCCACTGTAACTCCATCCTTGGTTACTATAGGTGCACCGAATGATTTGCTGATAATCACATTTCTACCTTTGGGTCCCAAGGTGACCTTTACCGCATTGGCCAAGGCGTCAACACCTCTTCTGAGGCCATCACGTGCTTCAATATCAAATTTTATATCTTTTGCCATAATGAAAATTTATTTTTAAAATTTAAAATCCAAATCCCATATTCCAAATATGAACTATTGGAATTTGGTTTTTGTATTTGATTGTTTTGATTAAATAATTGCTAAAATGTCACTTTCCCTCATCATCAGGTAGTCCTTGCCTTCCAATTTCAACTCGGTGCCAGCATATTTACCATAAAGAACGGTATCTCCGATCTTTACCGTAATTTTCTCATCCTTGGTTCCGGGACCTACGGCAATTACTTTTCCCTTTTGGGGTTTTTCCTTAGCGGTGTCTGGAATATAGATGCCAGATGCAGTTTTGGTTTCTGCAGCCATTGGCTCAATAAGAACGCGGTCTGCCAATGGTTTAATGTTAACTTTAGCCATATTTATTATTTTAAATTGATTTTTATGTTATTGGATGTATCAGTCAGAAATTATGCCATACCACAAAACCTGACATATTGTAAAGCAAAAATGCCAGCTTGTCATTCAGGCTGGCATTTTTGCTTTTATATAGCGGAAAAATTAAAGACTATCGGCGGGATTATTGATATTGGTGGCAGGCGCGGGCACCTCTTCGGGTACCGCCTCAGGAACGGTTTCCTCAATATCATCTCCTTGTAATAATTTAGAATCGGCATTGCCAAAATTTCCTTTTAGGGCGATGTTCGATGCCAAGATCAACACAATCAGCAATGCTGCAAGTGTCCAAGTACTTTTATCCAAAAAGTCACCGGTTTTCTTGACGCCACCTACTACTTGGCTGCCACCACCACCGAACGAAGACGACAATCCGCCTCCTTTAGGGTTTTGAACCATGATCACCAACACCAATAGAAAGCAAACTGCGATGATAAGAACCAAGAATATTGTAAATCCGCTCATTAGTACTATGTATTTTCTTGTTGTATTTTTTCTACCGCTTTAATACGGTCTGCAAAGAAACCACTTTTTTCCGGATATTTCAAACTTAAAATTTTGTAGGCTTGAATGGCTTTTTTATACTTTTTCTGTTCTAGGTATACCTTGGCCAACGTCTCGGTCATCAATTCATTTTTGTCCAATTTAAGCGACTCTTTAATATTGATTTTTTTGTTGGTCTTAGGGGTGGGCCCAATTTTTGGGTTGTTTTCGATAAACCGATCTATAAGATCGAACTTTTGCTTTTTGACAACTTCTTTTTCTGACGGAGTGTCTACATTCTCCCCGGTAGTTTCATTGGAAGCCTCCTTATCCTGATCGCGTTCAACGATTTTTGAGGAAGCCAATTGCAACCATTCACTGAAAGAATGTTTCTCTTGTTTGGTGAACGGTAGGGGTTGACCGATTTCAAGCTCTTTTTCAGCTTTTTCCTTTTGAGCCTTTATAGTTTGATCATCTTTCGGGTCTTTTGATTTGAACAATTTTGGATCCAAAATGTGGTCGGCATCCGCAAGATCTTGTGGTAGGGGCTTGTCTTCCGATCGCTCAATCAGTACGGCGGTTTCTTTGTTTTCGGCGGGTATTTCGTGCTGATCTTTTTCAGCATCGTTCAAGTCTGGGACCTTTCCGGCAATGGTATCTGCAATGGTATTCTGTAAGAAATCCTCGGAAGTGATAAAGTCGAACAGAACATCACGATCGGTAGTATAGGCCGCTGTCTTCTTGAGCGCGTTATTGTATTTAAAACTGTTGAGATTCCTTAGTCCTTTTAAATGCAGCGCCCTTGCGGTTTGAAAATAGGGGTATTCCTCCAATACATCCTCTAATTGTTTCGTCTGTATTGGGGTGACGACCTTGTCAGGGTTTTGCAATAAAAAGGTAAAATCCTGTACGTTCATGTTATTGCTCGATGCTGGTTTCTATCAATTATGTTTTCAATCTGGTAGTAATACACCACAACTTAATTTATTACCAATCTGCAAGGGATTCATTAAATATATCCTGGGTAATTCGTTCAAAAATCACCTCATGCGCTTCGTCCTTTACACTTGATAATTGTGAGTTGGCAGGGTAGTCATAAAAAAAGGAAAATCGTTTCTCAAAATCGGCATCCTCTTTCGTCTTATTGTAGAAACGAACATTCACCCCGATTGACAACCGGTTCTGCGCAGCGGTCTGCTGGGCGGTGGCACTCATGGGGGAGATGCGATACTCTACGATTTCCCCTTCATACAGTAAATCGGCATTGTTGGAGTTAACGAGATCCAAACTGGTTTGGTTCAATATCCTATCCTGAAGTGCCAATGTAAAATCCCGGTCCATCCCAGGTTCAAAAGTAGAGCCTGGACTTTGGGTGGCATAGTTCTGAAAGTAGTTTACTTGAAAGGTGGTCGCGGTACCCACATCACCTCCTGTAAAGTTATAGATGCCACATCCCGAGAGTATGAAAAATACCAAAAAGGTCAATCTTGCTATTTTGAATCTTTGCATAATTAAAGATCGTATTGTTTTATCTTACGATAAAGGGTGCGTTCTGAAATACCCAGTTCGGCGGCGGCGGCTTTTCTTTTGCCCCGGTTCCTTTCCAATGATTTCTTGATCAACTCCACTTCCTTTTCCTGTAAAGATAGGGTTTCTTCCTCTTCTATTTCTTCTGCAAAATGGTACTTATCTCCCTGAGGTGGCTCATACCCATTTTGTTCTACATGGGGTTCAGGCAATTGCAGTACCTCCATCGTTTCATTTTCTTCCTCTTCATAGTCTTCTTCATTATTGCCATAGATCTTTTGGATCAGGCCTTCATTTTCTTCTTGGACCTTTCGGGTATCATTATTCTTCAATAATTCCAACGTCAATTTTTTCAAGTCAGTAAGATCACCTTTCATATCGAACAACACTTTATAAAGGATTTCGCGTTCGTTACTGAAATCACTGTCCCTTTTGCCCTGTGCGATTACAGCAGGTAAATTGGTGCCGCCCTCAGCAGGCAGGTAGCTGTTTAAAGTGATGGCGGAGATGTTGCGTTCACTTTCCAAAACCGATATCTGTTCGGCAATGTTCCTAAGTTGTCGTATGTTGCCTGGCCAGCGGTATTTAAGCAGTAATTGAACGGCATTGTCCTGTAGTCGAATGGTAGGCATTTTATACTTCTGCCCAAAGTCAGAGGCAAATTTCCGAAACAACAGATGAATGTCTTCTTTGCGATCCCGTAGGGGCGGTATGTTGATCTCGACCGTACTCAACCTATAATAGAGGTCTTCCCTGAATTTTTCCTTATTGATGGCCTCGATCATATTCATGTTGGTTGCCGCGACGATCCGAACATCGGTCTTTTGCACTTGGGAGGAACCAACTTTCAAAAACTCGCCATTTTCGAGCACCCTTAAAAGACGAACCTGAGTGGTCAAGGGGAGTTCCCCGACTTCGTCCAAAAAAATGGTACCGCCATCGGCAACTTCAAAATAACCGCTACGGGTTGCGGTTGCTCCGGTAAACGAGCCTTTTTCGTGCCCAAAAAGTTCACTGTCGATCGTGCCCTCAGGAATTGCTCCACAGTTTACGGCTATATATTTGGCATGTTTCCGATGCGAAAGCGCATGAATGATCTTGGGTATGGATTCTTTACCAACACCGCTTTCCCCAGTGACCAGCACGGAGATATCCGTAGGGGCCACCTGAACGGCCTTTTCTAAAGCCCGATTGAGCTTCGGGTCATTCCCAATGATTTCAAAACGCTGTTTTATTGCTTGTACACCTTCCATATTATTTCTGTGACTTCACGTGTTATTTAGTTGGTTCGACTTAATCCAACGGCCTCGCCTATTAAAGTGGCAGAGGTGCAATCATGTATCCTTACATTCACAAAATCGCCTAATTTGTAGGTTTCTTTTGGAAAGACCGCGACCACATTTTGGGAATTGCGGCCCATCCACATGGTGTTATCCTTTTTTGAGAGACCTTCGATCAAGATTTCCTGAACCTTGCCTACATGTTGTTTTGTTCGAAACATGCAATGTTCGCGTTGCAAGGCGATAATTTCAGAAAGCCTGCGCTGTTTTACTTCACTGGGCACATCATCTTCCATTTTTCGCGCAGCCAACGTACCGGGACGCTCGGAATAGGCGAACATATACCCATAGTCATACTTTACATACTCAAGTACGGCCAAGGTAGCTTGATGATCTTCTTCGGTCTCAGTGGGGAAGCCTGTGATTATATCATGGGAAATGGCACAATCAGGAATGATTTTTTTGATATTGTCTATAAGTTCATAATACGCCTCAATGGTATGTAGGCGATTCATCGCCTTTAAGATGCGGTTGCTTCCACTTTGGACCGGCAAATGGATATGGTTACAGATATTGACATGTTTTGCCATCGTCCTGATGACCTTCAAGCCCATATCCTGTGGGTTCGAGGTTGAAAAGCGAATGCGCATTCTAGGTGCGGCCTTGGCTACCATATCCAACAAATCGGAAAAATCGACGGCTGTGGCAATCTGCATTTCGGTAGCCTTCTCAAAATCCTTTTTTAATCCACCACCGTACCACAAATAGCTATCGACATTCTGCCCAAGCAAAGTAACCTCCCTATAACCTTTTTGCCATAGATCGTTCACTTCATCCACTATCGATTGTGGATCCCTACTGCGTTCTCGACCTCTTGTAAAAGGTACCACACAAAACGTACACATGTTGTCACAACCCCGGGTAATTGAAACAAACGCGCTTACCCCATTGCTGTTCAATCTCACTGGGGAAATATCGCCATAGGTCTCATCCTTCGATAGTACCACATTAACGGCCTCCCGACCTGCATCGATTTCTTGTATAAGATTGGGTAGGTCTTTATAGGCATCTGGGCCAACCACCATATCCACGATCTTTTCCTCTTCGAGCAATTTGCTTTTGAGGCGTTCGGCCATACAGCCTAGGACCCCAACTTTCATGTGGGGTCTTTTCTTTTTTATGGCATTGAATTTTTCGAGCCGTTTGCGCACCGTAGTCTCTGCCTTCTCCCGTATGGAACACGTGTTTACAAGAACCAAATCGGCCTCTTCCAATTCTTGGGTGGTATTGAATCCTTCGGTGGCCAATATTGAGGCTACGATTTCGCTATCGGAAAAATTCATGGCGCACCCAAAACTCTCAATGTAAAGGTTGCGTTTGTTTTTTAGGTCTTTTTCCAGCGAAAGGCTTTTGCCCTGTATCGATTCATCAAAGATTTTCTCCATATATCAATCCCTAACTTGTGAAAGGGGCAGCAAAGATAACGCTAATTCCAATTTTATGACAATATGACAGTATATTTTAGTACTATTTTAGGGATTATGACGTTAATTTTACTTTTATAAAATCAAGGGAACCATGACCTTCAAGACATTGTCGAACGATATAGAAAATAGTGATCATTTGGATTTCGGCTCAATTTTCAATAGATCCTTAGAGCTGTTCAAACACGTATGGTTGCAAGGCTTTATGATTGTTATTTTAACCTTTGTGACCATTATTCCTTTTTATGTTCTTATTTATATCCCACTGCTTATTGCTGGGGTGACCAATCCTGAAATGTTGAAAAGTGAGCAAGCGCCCCCAGGGATTATCATCCCCATGGTGATTCTGTTGCCCCTTGTGATTTTGGCGGTCATTACGATAAGTCTATTGCTCAATGCCGCATTCTTGCGAATTTGTAAAAACAAGGATTTGAACCTAGCCTTGTCTGATAATTACTTTCATTATTTTAAGAAAGAGTACGTTCTAAAGGCCTTGGTATTATCCTTAATGCTGTTGGGATTGATCTTGCTGGGGCTGTTGGCTTGTGGCTTGGGGATTTTTTACTTGGTAGTACCCATTTCCTTAATTCCGGCTTTTTTGGCTTTTGAAGGGGAATTGTCACCCATGGAAATAGTGAAATCGAGCTTTTCATTGGGGAATAAAAATTGGCTTGTGGTTTTCGGCCTCATCGTTATCATGGGCTTTGTAGCGGAATTAGGTGTTCTGCTCTGTTTTATCGGGGTCTTTTTCACCGCTATGTTAGCGAAAATACCGGTTTATTTTATGTTTAAGGATGCCGTGGGTTTTTCTTCTGAAGCGTGATTTTTCCCCTACCTTTTATTTAAAACGCAACGCTAATGCAGTACTTGCATCTAAATGGTATAACCCCATAAATAAAGATTATGAAAAAGAGATTTTTATTGCTACTGTTCGTGGTCTCATTGGGCCTGGTTTCCTGTGAAAAATCAGACGATGGTAAATATGCCGATTATTTGGTGGCCAGACCTTTGACCATAAGTAAGACCGAGTTTAAGAATGGTGTGGACATCATCGCCCCATTACCGATTCAGGAGTCAGGGAAAATTTATGCATACCAGGATTACATTTTTGTGAATGATAAATATAGAGGCGTCCATGTGATTGACAATAGTGATCCGAATGCCCCAAAGAAGATTTCGTTTATCAAGATTGCGGGCAATGTGGACATCTCCATAAAAGATGATTATTTGTATGCCGATAGCCTGATGGATCTGATCGTACTCGATATTTCCGATGTAAACAATATTAAAATCGTAAACCGTTTGGAGAATGTGCTGAGGGATAATATCGTTTGGCCTGCCGATGCCGATTTTTACGAATATGATGGCGTTGATTATGAAAATGAGGTATTATTGGGTTGGGAGACGGTTACGGAACGTAGGCTTATATCGGAATATGAGGAAAGATTTACAAGGGACGGAGAAATCTTTGCCTTAGCAGAAGCCGCAAATGATGCAAGTGTTGGTCAAGGAGGTTCTTTAGCCCGATTTAAGATTGTGGGCGATTTTCTTTACGCTGTGGATAGTCATAACATAAATATTTTCAATATACAGAACCTGGAAGATCCGAAAGATTTGGAAGATGTTTATGCCGGATTTGATATAGAGACCATTTTCAGTAAGGACCAATATTTGTTTTTAGGAAGTATGCGCGGCATGTATATTTATGACATCTCTTCTCCGGCCACACCGATATTCGTTTCCGAATTTCAACACGGCACCGCCTGTGATCCCGTCGTGGTCGATGGGGACTATGCCTTTGTTACCTTACGAGGTGGTAATTGGTGCGGTGCTACGGAGAGTGGTTTGTTCATTGTGGATATCTCAGATATCACGAATCCGGAATTGACTGTAAGTTATCCGATGGATGGGCCTTATGGCCTTGGGGTCAAGGACGAAAAATTATTCGTTTGTGATGGTGATTCTGGGTTGAAGGTTTATGATAAAACTGATGTTGAGGATTTGGTAGCCCTGAACCACTTTAAGGATATCAATACCTTTGATGTTATTCCGTTGGAGAACTCATTGCTAATGGTGGGTGAGGATGTGCTGTATCAATATGAGTATTTGGACAATGAAATAAAACTGTTGAGTACCTTACAACTGGATTAAGTGATCGGGTTCAGCACAAGCTATGGATTCAAAGGGCACTACCTACGAACAGCGCGGATAAAACCCTAAAGGTTCGCAGTGCTTGATTAAGCCAATATGGGCAGCGGCAGGTCTTTCGGTTTGCACAAAGTACGAATCCTATTCTTTATAGAACTTCACGGATTAAGCCGCCATGAAACACCTTATTCTTTAAGGTGTTTTTTGTACGTATTATACAGGGTATAAGCCGTAATTAAAAAATTCAACTACTTTTGTGACTCGAAAAATCGTTTAATGGCAAAGAATTTAGTTATTGTAGAGTCACCGGCAAAGGCTAAGACTATAGAAAAATTTTTAGGTAAGGATTTTAAGGTAGAGTCCAGTTTTGG
>NZ_JBATHS010000213.1:0-27666 GCF_049667165.1 Maribacter sp. | reverse complement strand
GGTTAAGGTGTCACCATCCAACTTTATAGTAACTGTTTCCTCCAACCCATTTTCATCTATAAAAGATAATTGATCTCCTTCTAAACTCCAGGTAGACGAGCTGGTCTCAACATTGGAAGGACATTCTATCAACAGACCGGTACCATCAGAGTTTACATCTCTCCCTGTTTCTGTAAAATCCTTGGCCACTGCAGTTACCGTGTTGTCCGATTTAAATTCAAAAACAAGAATATCGCATCCACTAGCAGTTAAAACCTCGATGACATCATTCGCTAATCTAATTTCATTGGGCGAACTTGCATTATCTATATTCAGCTCGGTAAACTTCCAAGTCCCTACAATTGAATTTTCAATGGCCAAATCATCTTCCTTATCCGAAGAGCAGGAAAAAACCAGTGCTGCCATCACCGTGCATAGTAAAATGTATCTTTTCATCACTTCTCTTTATTTGTTTATGGTTCAAAGCCCAAACGTAAAAAAAGATGATCTATTATACATTCAATAGTACAGCCTATAAAATAAATCGATAGGTAGCCTTGATCAAGAAAATGTTCTGTGGTTTCTCCTTATTGAAAACGGTATCCTGTAAATCCTGAAATAGTACCTCCTGCGGATTACCTGTTTGCGACAGATCTTGGGACCAAACCAAGTAAATCTCTGAACCCGGGGTGTATTCCCAACGGACGACCAAGTTAGAGCGGAATTGGACAAAAGAGAAATCAGGATTGTCAAAACTAAAGTCCGTGGCACCGTCCAAATTGTCATCCACTGAATAGACATCGTTCATTAATGAAACTTGATTGTTCGAAAATTGGGAAATACGATTCCCGAAATCTCTTGCCAAGGGATCGGTTACTTCCTTAAAATCGGTATACCGTCCCCGGGAAATAAAGGGTTGCCCCCAATATTGAATGGTCAGATTCGGATTTATGGTATAATTCAAACGTAAGGACATGCTTAACGTTCGTTGATCCACGGTCCCGTTCAAATAACGGGTCGTACCATTGACATCCAAGTTATCGATGTACTGTAACTTGTTTTTATTGATGCCGTATTCAGGGGATGCAGAGATCCGAAGTGAATTTATCGGTTGGTAGACGACTCCAAATTCCACGGCATAAGAACTGAATGAATCGTCGACGGCCTTGTTCCCGTTTTGGAAAAAATCGAATCTCAATTTTTTACGTTCATCCATACTTATGCCGTTCCAAAAGCTCATTTGTGGGGATTCCCTTAATCTAGGCCCTCCCCGTAAGGCGAAATTGGAATAGGAGATGGGCTCATAGTTCACACCAATATTGCTGAACCAATTGTTTTTCCAATTTTGCCAAGAATTGGTATTGAACATCAAACTATTATGATTTCCCCCAAAATCCCAAACACTCCAATGGTTGTAATTGATCCCGACCTGTCTAAAGGTATTATCGGGTTTCAAGGTCTGATACCCGATCCATGTATAATGACGAATGTCATCGGCACGTCTTTGAAAACCGATGTCGTTCAATTCCAGTTCCGGTGATCGCCAGGTTGCCCCGGTTTCGAACTTCCAATGTCCATTACCGATTTTTCCGAGTTGTAGATTGCCCCCTGTTCCCGACAATGAAGTTCTTTCTGGATCTACCTCCACATAATCCGCCCCTACCCTTTGAAACAAATGTGCGATCGATTCCTGGGTATTTTGAATCGCTTCTTCACTACCTTGTACATGACTCCATATAATATTACCACCAACATACCAATCGCGTTCATTCCATTGATGTTTAAAATCGACCCCTCCTGAATAGGCCGATCTATGTAAAAAATCGAGACCTTCGGTCAATCGATCTCTATGGGTTGCTGTAAATATCCCACCTATAAAGCTATTGCGATCATTGAAGTCTTTTTGTAATCGCCCTACAAAATAATTGGTCAAGGGCTCTACCACTTCTTTTCTTCGCTGTCCATTATTATCTATTGTGGCAAACTTTTTTGAAGTAACACTCTCTAACACCCCAATAGACCATCCGTTTTTGGTCTTACCACTAAATTTGGCCGCTCCCAAAATATTGGTGTTTTCAGGCTGATCCACGTATTCATTGTCTGAAGTATCAGGATACCCTTGTGGACTGCGCCCAATACGACGCGAGTAGAACAAATTATCGGAACCAAAGGTATTTCCTGCCTGGGAAGAGGATACGCTGTAATCAAAAATGTTCTTATTCTCAACAAAAAAAGGACGTTGTTCTTCAAAGAAAATCTGGAAACCGTCTAAGGCGATGGCCGATGGATCCGCTTCTACCTGTCCGAAATCAGGATTAATGGTCAGGTCCATGGTCAAATCATTGGTAATCCCGATCTTCGCATCAAGACCAATGGTCAATTTTGAATCGTTACCATCGCGAAAAGGGTTTCCTTCTTCGGCCTCATAGGTTTTAATGCTCCCTACGGTATAGGGCTGTATTTCGAGTTGCTTCTGGGGTTCAATGTTCAACAGGCCATGTAGTTCACCAAATTCACTGACAAACCCGCCGGTATCTTGCGGTAACCGTTGCCAAACCGAACGCTCCTCTTCCCTGAAATGCCTTCGCATCACTTCAAACCCCCATACTTGTTCTTTGGACTTACCGAACTTCAATTGGCTTAGGGGTATTTTCATCTCGGCTGACCATCCTTCATCATCGATATGGGTTTTAGTATACCAAATAGGATTCCAACTATCATCCTCATTTCCGCCATTATTCGATTCCAATACATCTCCCTTTACTCCCGCTGCCGAAACAATGAATCCGAAGGCCGTACGCTTATCATAGTAGCTATCGATGAAAATACCCACCCAATCCCCATCAAAACCATCTCGTCGGGAAAGTCGTTTTACAATTTTATCAGGCTCCTTGTCCAAACATTGAATACCTACATAAATAAATTTTTGATCATAGGTAATCTTAAATCGGGTCTGGTTGCTCGGTGGGGTATTTTCGTCAGGTCTAGATTCTATGAAATCATCTTCCCATGCAACACTATTCCAGGAAATATCATCCAAAACACCATCAATAATGGGTGGTTTTGCATCTTCCAAGGCCTTCGTAGTATATATTCTTTTGGGCACGACATCTGTAGAATCCTGTGCGAATGAAACCATGTGAACAACTAAAATGGAACAAAATAAAAGATGGCAGGCCCTCATTGGTTGATTGTTGATTGTTGATGATTGATGATTGATGATTGATGTGCTACTAAAAGACTACGCGTTGATGGAAACGTTACAGCACCCATGTTATTTAAGACTATTTTAACAGAATTGAAAGGCGCAGGACCACCCCTTGGTAAGAAAAAACAGTACATCAAATAAAACCCTTTTTTATATCGAAAAATTATTCCGAATTTAGCATTTGTATTTCTACATAATAATTGTACATTTGCACCCCGTTTATAGGGATTGGAGTATTAAATTAATAAAAATATTAGTGTGGACACATTAAGCTACAAGACAATTTCTGCCAATAAGACTACTGTTGACAAGCAGTGGTTATTGGTTGATGCTGAAGGAGAGACATTAGGACGTCTAGCTTCTAAAGTTGCCAAATTACTAAGGGGCAAACATAAACCTAGTTTTACTCCCCATGTCGATTGTGGAGACAACGTTGTTATTATCAATGCGGAAAAAATTACCCTTTCGGGCAATAAGTGGGATAGTAAAACGTACAGTCGTTACACAGGTTATCCAGGTGGTCAACGCACTACAACGGTTAAGCAGATGTTGGACAAGAATCCTGAAAGGATCGTAGAAAAAGCGATCAAAGGAATGCTCCCAAAAAATAGGTTAGGCGCGGATCTTTTTAGGAACCTAAAGGTTAATGTAGGACCAAATCACGATCAGGAAGCCCAAAAACCAACTGTTATAAATTTAAACGACCTTAAATAATGGAAGTAATTCACAAAATTGGGAGAAGAAAAACGGCCGTTGCACGAGTTTATCTTTCACAAGGAAAGGGAAACATCACAGTAAATGACAGGGAGTTGACCAACTATTTCCCTACTGCGACCCTTCAATATAAAGTGAAGCAGGCATTTGCCCTGACCAGTACCGAAGACACCTATGATGTAAAAGTCAATGTTTACGGTGGAGGAATAACCGGGCAGGCTGAAGCTATTCGATTGGCTCTTTCAAGGGCGTTGTGCGAAATAGATGAGGAAAACAGAACTACCTTAAAACCTGAAGGTTTGTTGACCCGGGATCCAAGAATGGTTGAACGTAAGAAATTCGGTCAGAAGAAAGCCCGTAAGAAGTTCCAATTCTCAAAACGTTAATATCAAATTTTTCAGGTGCTCTTTTCGAAGGGCACCTTTATTATATTTTCTAACTAGTTCCTTGAAAGTCCCTGTATGGGACAATTAAAAAATCCCAGAACCAAAGAAATTTGGGAGCCCGATTCAGGAAAACCCTGAAACGAGTTCAGGGTAATATTAGTTTAGCATCTAAATGCTTGAGGCTTTGCGTCATTGGCGCGATACCACTTTAGCATTGCTAATTCAAAAGAACGTAAACTAAATTTAAAATGGCGAAAGTCGAAGTAAAAGAATTATTGGAAGCAGGTGTGCATTTTGGACACCTAACAAGAAAGTGGAATCCCAACATGGCGCCTTACATCTACATGGAGCGCAACGGAATACACGTCATCAACCTTTACAAAACAGTAGCAAAATTGGATGAGGCCAACGAGGCCCTTAAAAAGATTGCTGCCTCAGGCCGAAAAATACTTTTCGTAGCCACCAAAAAACAAGCCAAGGATATCGTTGCAGAAAAAGTGGCCAACGTAAACATGCCCTATATCACTGAAAGATGGCCGGGCGGTATGTTGACCAACTTTGTGACAATCCGTAAAGCCGTTAAGAAAATGGCTATGATCGACAGAATGAAGAAAGACGGTACCTTCAACACACTTTCCAAAAAAGAACGTCTTCAAGTTGATCGTTTACGAGCTAAATTAGAAAAGAACTTAGGTTCTATCTCTGAAATGACCCGTCTTCCCGGAGCACTTTTTATAGTGGATGTCATGAGGGAACACATTGCGGTCAAGGAAGCCTTAAAATTGAACATTCCTATTTTCGCCATGGTCGATACCAATTGTGACCCAAGGGATATAGATTATGTGATACCATCCAATGACGATGCTTCCAAATCGATAGCACTAATAATGGGGCAAGTAACCGATGCTGTTGCCGAAGGCCTATCGGAACGAAAAGCTGAAAAACAGACTGACCCTGATGATGCGAAAAGCGAGAAGAAAGCAAGGATAGCAGAAGCACCAAAAAGCAAGGCCCCGAAGGTTGAGCCAACTCCTGAAACAAAGGAAATAACTAAGGAAATCGAGGAAGCTCCTGTTGTTGTCAAAGATGTTGAGGGCAAAGAGGAGAATCTTGAACCAACACCAGAAACAGTTGAGACCAAAGCACCACCAGTTGTTGCTAAAGTCCCAGATGTTGAGGTAGATGTTAAGGCTACCAAAGAGGCGGTCGAACCGAAGCCCACCAAAAGTGATGATCTAACAAAAATCGAGGGCATTGGCCCTAAAGCCGCAGAGGCTATCGTTAATGCCGGTATCAAAACCTTTGCAGAACTATCTAAGGCCGATGCGGACAAAATCAAGGAAATCTTGACCGAAGCAAGCTCTAGAATGGCGCATTTAGACCCAACTTCCTGGCCAAAGCAAGCTAAAATGGCTGCAGAGGGTAAATGGGACGAGCTCAAGGAGTGGCAAGACAATGCCAAAGGAGGCATAGAATAGGTTTCCAGAAAGCAGAGATTAAATAAAATAACAACATTATTGTCATTCAACCATGGCAATACTAAACAATAGATAAGATGGCTAAAATTACCGCCGCAGAAGTAAATAATTTAAGAAAGACCACTGGCGCAGGAATGATGGACTGCAAAAATGCCTTGGTAGAAGCAGAAGGGGATTTCGAGCTGGCAATCGAGATTCTTCGTAAAAAAGGACAAAAAGTTGCTGCAAAAAGAGCCGACCGTGAATCATCGGAAGGAGCTGCCATTGCAAAAGTCAATGCGGACAGCACCAGTGGAGTGATCATTTCATTGAATTGTGAAACCGATTTCGTTGCAAAAAATGAAAGTTTTGTCAGTTTGGCGAATGACCTTGCTGCCTTGGCCTTGGGTTATGATACCAAGGAAGCATTTCTAGCTGCCGACTTCAATGGTCTTAGCGTGCAAGAAAAACTTACGGAGCAAACAGGCGTAATCGGTGAAAAGATTGAAATTGGCGGTTTTGCCAAGTTGAGTGCCCCTTATGTTGGTTACTATATACATGCAGGCAATAAAATCGCCACATTGGTCGGCCTATCCGCTGTTGTTGATGGTGCAGATGTAGCAGCGAAGGATGTTGCCATGCAAGCGGCTGCGATGAACCCTGTCGCACTGAATGAAGAAGGTGTTGACCAGTCGGTCATTGACAAGGAAATCGAAATCGCGAAAGACCAATTGCGTCAAGAAGGCAAACCAGAAGCTATGTTAGACAACATTGCCAAAGGAAAACTTAAACGATTCTTTAAGGACAATACCTTGGTAAACCAAGATTTCATAAAAGACAGCAAGCAAAGTGTTGCCCAATATGTGAAGTCGGTCGATGCCGGTTTGACCGTAACAGGATTTAGAAGGGTAGCTTTAGGATAAGTATCGTCTTCCTTCACCTAATAAAAACCACCATGCACAATGTATGGTGGTTTTTTTATGACATTTCAGCAAGAAATAAATGCCGTGTTCATTATACCTAGTAAGTGAACTATTTCATAAGTTTTTTGATTATTTTTGTTGGAAACAATAACAGCGCATGCAATACAACAGAATACTTTTAAAACTAAGTGGTGAGGCCTTAATGGGCGAAAAACAATACGGTATTGACCCCAAAAGACTCGCTGAATATGCTAAGGAAATAAAGGAAGTTGTTGATAAAGGCATGCAAGTGGCCATTGTCATTGGCGGCGGTAACATTTTTAGGGGTCTCGCCGGGGCCAGTAATGGGATGGATCGCGTTCAAGGTGACCATATGGGCATGCTGGCCACAGTCATAAATGGTCTGGCACTCCAAAGTGCTTTGGAGAACGAAGGCGTGGAAACCCGTTTACAATCAGCCATCAAAATAAATGAGGTAGCCGAACCCTTTATCCGTAGACGTGCCATGCGCCACTTGGAGAAAGGAAGGGTGGTCATTTTTGGAGGAGGAACAGGAAACCCCTATTTCACTACAGATTCCGCCGCTGTTCTACGTGCCATAGAAATTGAGGCTGATATTATCCTAAAAGGAACCCGGGTCGATGGCATTTATACTTCCGATCCTGAAAAAAACAAAGATGCAACCAAATTCGATACCATTTCCTTTAACGACGTTCTTAGAAAAGGATTGAAAGTCATGGATACCACCGCTTTTACGCTGAGCCATGAAAACGAACTTCCGATCATTGTCTTCGATATGAACAAGAAAGGAAACCTCCTACGGGTTCTCGACGGAGAAAATATAGGTACGAAAGTAAATATGTAGTTTTGGTACATTTTGTGCTACTATTGATTATTAAAGTTTAGGTTATGAACGAAGAAATTACATTCATTTTAGATGCTGCCAAGGAAGGTATGGAGGCAGCTATTGCCCACCTAGAAAAGGAATTTATAAAGATTCGTGCAGGGAAGGCCAATCCTTCGATGTTATCTTCCGTAATGGTCGAATATTACGGATCAAAAACCCCATTGTCCCAAGTGGCAAATATCAACACGCCCGATGGAAGAACCCTATCGGTTCAACCCTGGGAAAAATCCATGTTGCAGGAAATAGAAAAGTCAATCATGAATGCCAATCTCGGATTTAACCCCATGAACAATGGCGATATGGTCATCATCAATGTCCCCCCATTGACCGAGGAGCGTCGAATTCAATTGGCCAAACAAGCCAAGGCTGAGGCTGAACATGCAAAAGTTGGCGTACGTAATGCCCGGCAGGAAGCCAATAAGGAAATACGGGATCTAGAGGATGTATCCGAAGATGCAAAAAAGAATGGAGAAGTGGATGTTCAGGATCTTACCGATACTTATATCCTGAAAATCGATACGTTCTTATCGGCCAAAGAGGCAGAAATAATGAAGGTATAAAGCACAGGCCAGAGTATTTAATAGCAGTAAGGCGACCCTGGGTCGCCTTACTGCTTCCTTGACACATTCCCCTTTATTTAATAGCTGCAATTTAGGAAGAGAGCCTTGCATTCTTTACATTTGCAGTGGTTTAAGAAAAATAAGATCCCGCTCCATGGTGGAGTTTAAATAGAACTTAGTGCTGGGAAGAAACACGATCCTTCCCCAAGATTAAAATGGTTGCTAAACTTACACATGGCTTTTGGGAAAAGGTTGCCCGGTTGATTCTGAGAAATCGGATCCTAATCTTATTTTTGATTGCCGGCCTAACTTTCTTTTTGGCCATGCAATGGGATAACATGCGATTCAGTAATTCGCAAGCCAACCTACTGCCCGATGATCATCCTGTAAATATCGAATATCAGCGTTTTTTGCGCCAGTTCGGCGAAGAAGGCAATGCTGTGGTCTTTGCCGTAAAGGACAGTGCGCTCTACTCCCCTGACAACTTTAAAAGATGGAATAAGCTCAGCAAACAACTCAGTGCATTCCCTGAAGTTGATTTTGTGATCTCTACTGACAACCTACAAGAATTGGTAAAGGACCCAAACAATCAAAAATTCGTCCTTGAACCCTTGATAAAAACAGAGATCAACACCCAGAAAGACGTTGATTCGATCATAAACCATCTGTTCAATGACCTTCCTTTTTATGACAATCTACTGTACAATAAGCAAAGTAGAACCCTACGAACCGTTATCTACTTAGACAAGGATATTGTGAACACGTCTGTTCGCAAGGATTTTATTTTAGAAGACATCACCCATCTCATTGAGAGTTTTGAAGATGAAACCGGACTGGATATACGGGTATCCGGTATGCCGTACATCAGAACCATGAATTCGCAGAATATCATCGATGAAATCGGTAAATTCATATTGGCAGCACTTGGTGTTACCTCCTTTATCTTCTTTTTATTCTTCAGAAGCTTTCGTGCGACTATCATATCCATGTTCGTGGTTATCATTGGTGTCATGTGGGCCTTTGGTGTTTTAGGATTACTGCAGTATGAGATAACCGTACTTACCGCTTTGATTCCCCCTTTGATCATCGTCATCGGTATTCCGAACTGTATATTTTTGATCAATAAGTACCAGCAGGAGGTTAAAAAGCACGGAAACCAGGCATTATCCCTGCAACGAGTGATTTCCAAAATTGGAAATGCGACCTTAATGACGAATATCACCACAGCTTCCGGTTTCGCCACCTTTATCATAACCGACAGCAAATTATTGAAGGAATTTGGTATCGTTGCTTCCATCAACATCATCGGTATCTTTATTCTATCTCTCCTGATCATACCCATTGTTTACAGTTTTATGCCCTTGCCCAAAACGAAGCACCTAAAACATTTGAATAAAAAATGGATTGATGGCTTTGTCAATTGGATGGAGCATATCGTGCGTGAAAAGCGCATCACTGTATATGTGACTTCGATTGTACTATTGGTCGTTAGTATTATTGGGATTTATCAAATAAACATATCGGGAAGCCCGATAGAGGACATGCCCAAAAAAGCCGAGTTTTTTAAGGATATCCGTTTCTTTGAAAAGGAATTCGATGGCATCATGCCCGTAGAAATCGTTGTGGACACGAAAAGGCCCAAGGGAGTTCTAAGGCCGGCAACCCTCAAGAGAATAGATCAGCTCAGTACGGTCATCGATGAAATCCCAGAATTATCGAAGCCGGTTTCCGTCGTTAATCTCATAAAATATTCCAAACAGGCTTTTTACAATGGCATCCCGAAGTACTATCAATTACCGACAACCCAAGAAAACAACTTCATTATGGATGCGGCCCGGAAATCATCGGGTGAGGGCAATCTTTTAAAAAGTTTTGTCGACAGTACAGGTCAAGTGGCGCGGATAACCACCTTTATGAAAGATGTGAAGACAGACCGTATGGAAGATATAGAAGCGCGGCTAAATGAACATATCGCAAAATTATTCCCCTCGGATAGATATACCGTTTATATGACCGGAAGCGCCCTGTTGTTTTTAAAAGGGACCAAATATCTGGTAAAGAACCTCGTCCTTTCCTTGGCCTTTGCCATCTTCTTGATTGCCCTTTTCATGGCCTTTCTATTCAGATCATTCAGAATGATCGTCATTTCGTTGATCCCAAACTTATTGCCTTTAGTGATTACGGCCGGGGTCATGGGTTTTGTCGGGGTCCCCATAAAACCCTCGACCATTTTGGTATTCAGTATCGCCTTTGGTATTTCTGTCGATGACACCATACACTTTTTAGCCAAATACCGTCAAGAGCTTACCGCGAATCGTTGGCAAATCAAAAAATCGGTCTATGCCGCTTTGCGGGAAACCGGGGTCAGTATGTTCTACACGTCCATTGTTCTCTTCTTCGGATTTTCGGTTTTTGTCATTTCAAACTTTGGTGGTACCGTGGCCTTGGGAGCATTGGTTTCGGCAACTTTGTTGTTCGCCATGTTGGCGAACCTGATATTGCTTCCATCCTTATTACTATCCTTGGAACGCAGTATCGCCAACAAAGAGGTTTTACGCGAACCCCAAATCGATATTCTGCCTTTAGAGGAAGATAACATTAATGAAGAAGACTAACATCGTGCACCTTTAGGATCTCTTCCAAGGAATCAACCCTACTTCATTTCCCCTGTATTGTATATCCATGAAACAATAGGGCGCGTTCACCTCCTTTTCTGTTCATCTTACCCAAAGGGTAAAGTCATATTTGGGGTAAACGACGAATAAAACACCATTCTTCCTGTTTTATATATATCATACTCGCTTCTTTTTGTCCAAAAGGCTATCTTTGCCCTTTTAATTTTATCTGGTTTAAAAATGAAATCTTCAAGCATAAAAGAACTGCTTACAATGGCACCCAAACTCCAGGAAGTTACGGTGAATGGATGGGTCAGAACCTTTAGAAGCAATCGGTTTATTGCCCTTAACGATGGGTCAACCATAAACAATATTCAATGTGTTGTTGACTTTGAGAATATAAAGGAAGACATCTTAAATCAAATAAATACCGGTGCCGCACTGAAAATAATCGGCACCTTGGTCGAAAGTAAGGGTAAGGGACAAAGTGTAGAAATACAGGTAGAGGATATCATCGTTCATGGTATCGCTGATCCTGACACCTACCCCATTCAACCTAAAAAACATTCGTTGGAATTCTTACGGGAAAAGGCCCATTTACGCATAAGGACCAATACTTTTTCAGCGATTATGCGTGTGCGGTCCACACTGGCATTTGCAATACACCAGTATTTCAGACAGCATGATTTCTATTATTTTCATGCACCGATCATTACTGGATCCGATGCGGAAGGTGCCGGTGAGATGTTCAGGGTAACCACCTTGGATGACAAGAAACCACCTTTGAACGAAGCGGGTGAGGTCGATTATAGGAAAGACTTTTTTGGCAAGGAAACTAACTTGACCGTATCTGGACAATTGGAAGCCGAGACCTATGCTATGGCCTTGGGCAAGGTATATACTTTTGGCCCTACCTTCAGGGCAGAAAACTCAAATACTTCACGACACCTAGCGGAGTTTTGGATGATCGAACCGGAAATGGCCTTTTATGACCTTGATGCCAACATGGATTTAGCCGAAGATTTCATTAAAAACGTCATCAATTACATCCTTGAACATTGTGAGGAAGATTTGCGATTTTTAGAGCAAAGACTGTTGGATGAGGAAAAATCAAAGCCTCAGACCGAGCGAAGTGACATGGCATTGATAGCGAAATTGAAATTCATTTGTGAAAATAATTTCAAACGGGTTACCTATACGGAAGCTATTGACATTTTAAAAAACAGTAAGCCGAACAAAAAGAAAAAATTCCAATATACAATTGAAGAATGGGGAGCGGATCTACAGAGCGAACATGAACGTTATCTGGTTGAAAAACATTTTAAGTGCCCTGTAATACTGTTCGATTATCCGGCTAAGATAAAAGCCTTTTATATGCGGTTGAACGAAGATGGCAAAACGGTTAGGGCCATGGACATTCTTTTTCCAGGTATTGGGGAAATCGTAGGTGGTTCACAACGTGAAGAACGCCTCGACGTACTTAAGGACAAAATAGCGGCCTTGGGCATTGACGAAGCCGAATTATGGTGGTATCTCGATCTTAGGAAGTTTGGTACGGCCGTTCATAGCGGATTTGGTCTTGGCTTCGAGCGATTGGTACAATTCGCCACGGGTATGGGAAATATCCGCGACGTAATTCCTTTCCCTAGGACACCGCAGAATGCGGAGTTCTAATCTGAAATTGTTAACTTTATAAGGCAGATAAACAATCCTTATGCTCAAACAGCACTTACAGTTCAAATTATCGCAAAAACTTTCTCCCCAGCAAATTCAGTTGATGAAATTGATACAATTGCCTACGCAGGCTTTTGAGCAACGTCTAAAACAGGAAATGGAGGAAAATCCCGCTTTAGAAGGGGGTAAGGAGGAAAGCGATACCATAGAGGATGAATTCGATGAGCCCTATGACAGTGAACTTGACAGTGACAACATCAATACCGATGACATCAATATAGATGACTACCTAAGTGATGATGAAATTCCGGATTATCGCACCAAGTCGAACAACTATAGTGCCGATGATGATGAAAAGAGTGTGCCCTATGCTGCTGGAATATCCTTCAATCAATATTTATTGAGTCAACTGAATACTGTTTATCTAAATGATGAAGAATGGAGTATTGCAGAGTTCTTGGTAGGCAGTGTTGATGAAAGTGGGTACATACGAAGGCCATTGACCGATATCATGGACGATTTGGCCTTTACCCAAAACATCTACACCGATGAGAAGACCATCGAATCGGTTTTAAGGATAGTTCAGTCCTTGGATCCCCCTGGCGTTGGTGCGCGTTCATTGGAAGAATGCCTTATCACCCAATTAAAGCGAAAGGAAATGAATGCCAATATTGAATTGGCTATTGCGATTTTGGAAAAATCATTTGAACAGTTTACCAAAAAGCATTACAAAAAACTTCTGCAAAAGCACAATATAACAGAAGATGAACTGAAGGATGCCATCGGGGAGATTGAAAAATTGAACCCAAAGCCCGGCGGATCATATGCAGGCAATAATCGTATGGTAGAACATGTCGTGCCCGACTTCGCCATCAGAATCATAGATGGGCAATTAGATCTAACTCTGAATGGAAGAAATGCCCCGGAACTGCATGTCTCGAAAGAGTATAATAATATGCTCAAGGGATTCAAGGATTCCAAGGAAAAATCGAAATCCCAAAAGGATACGGTCATGTTCATTAAACAGAAATTGGATGCTGCCAAATGGTTTATAGATGCCATTAAACAAAGACAGCAAACGTTATTCATTACGATGAATGCCATTATGGAATATCAAGAAGAATATTTCCTGACCGGCGATGAACGCAATCTTCGACCTATGATCCTTAAGGACATAGCAGATAAAATAAACATGGATGTTTCTACAGTATCAAGAGTTGCGAACAGCAAATATGTCGATACACCCTATGGGACAAAATTGATAAAGGATTATTTTTCCGAATCGATGAAAAATGAACAAGGCGAGGATGTATCTACCAAGGAAATAAAAAAGATCTTGGAAACGGTCATCGCCGATGAGGTCAAGAAAAAACCACTTACAGACGATAAACTGGCGGCTATCTTAAAAGAAAAAGGCTATCCCATAGCACGAAGAACAGTAGCCAAATATCGCGAACAATTAGGCTTACCCGTAGCAAGATTGCGTAAACAGATTTAATGAGATTTTTTCAAAAAGCAATTTCCTTTATCTTTCACCCTCTTATCGTTCCTATAGCTGGAACCTTCGCTTATTTCATCATTACCCCGAAATATAGTCCACTGGAATTACAGAGCGGTAATATATTGCCGATTTTTATTCTCACGGTCATTATACCCATAATAAGCTTTCTTATTCTAAAGAACATAGGTTATGTGAATTCCGCTGAATTACCCACCTTAAAAGAACGGAAGTACCCATTGTATATCAACCTTGTCCTTTTGCTCATGATTGTCTATAAGGTCATTCCCAATAATTATGTCATCGAACTGTATTTTTATTTTGTAGGATTCTTAGGCGCTACATTCGCGACCATTATTCTCCTCTTTTTCAAGATCAAGAGTAGTATACACTTGATGGGCATGGGCAGTTTGTTTATGTTTTTGATCAATCTCAGCATTCATTTTGAAATCAATATTACCATTGCCCTAAGTCTTTTTATTCTTGCCATGGGTCTTGTTGCCACTTCGAGACTATACCTCAACGCCCATAGCAGGGCAGAGTTGGTAATCGGGCTTTGCGTAGGGGTGATTTCCCAATTATTGACGGTCAAATATTGGTTGTGACCTCACAACAGTTTCAGCAGTCGCAACCCATTGCCAATGCATCAAATTCCATATACACCGTGAATCACCTCATCCCGTTATAGAATGTAGAATATAAACCCAATGCGCAAGGGTTTCACTTGAAGGCTTTCAGTGGCGACAGTAGCATTATCTTCAAGAAGATTACTTAGGGCATAGTAGATATGCACGTTGAATGTATTGTAACCAAAATTAAGCATGAGACCGTATTGAAACTTCCTGATATCCTGATTCTCAAAGGAAGATTTGTCAGAAGTAGTGACCAGTTTGGATCGCCCCGAAAAAATATATCCGAATTTCATACCGGCGTAGATTCTGGTGAACTTGTATTCCGTGGGCGAGGAATTTCGCCATCGAAATTCCAGGGGCACTTCTATCAAATGGGTTTCAATCTTGTTTCTTTTTACCGTTATCGATTGATCCCCAACAAGTATCACGTCCCCATCTATGATGCTATATTCGACACCCCCAGAAGTTTCCGAGGCCCACAGATTGGAGTAATAGGAGTTTACGGCATAACCAAGCCCTATGCCAAGTGCAAAGGTTCGTTCGGTATTGAGCGGCATATCCTTAATGATTCCTCCCTGTAGTCCATAGGAAAGATTTCTTTGGGTAAAATCGGCCGGTTTATCGAGAAGTGAATTATATGTGATCCCCAAATAAAATTGATCTTCAAGGTACTTTGGGTCCCCAGCATCCAATTCCTGATTCGTTTGGGCATAAACGCCAAATGAACTTATCAAAAGCCACCCAAAAACCAATCGTCCCATCTGTGTTCCCCCCATATTGAATCTCAAGATTTAGTACTTTATGAAAACTATGAATATACCGGCCACTTTGATCTTGGTTTAAATAGACATATACATATAAACCGGATTGATGCACAGGTATTCAATGCATTCGATAAATAGATATCGACAAGCGTCATGCTACTTTCCTGGGAGTAAATTTAAGGAAATAAAAAACGCCCTGATACTTAAATCAGGGCGTTTTTAAAGTTTGAAAAAATGTATTTACTGTAAATTCCTAAAAGCATCACCTTCATAGGTGGTATAATTCACTTTCAGTGCATTTACTTTTCTCAGTTCCAGCTTAATGTCAGATATCAATCCCATATTGGCATTTTTATCCACTTTAAGGGCAGTGGTCAAAACATTTTGTAATTCCTGTGATTTTTTCGCTCTTTCGGCCAAGATATAATCTCCAACCTCTGAAGGGTTCGCAAACTTATCATTAAGTTGGATCTTCGGTTCAGTACCGAACACTTTTTGATATTCTTGGGTAGGTTTCCCTACATAAATATAAATCACACGATCTTTTTTCTCTAACTTCTTAACCTCATTCGCATTCGGAAGTACATTTTCCACCTTTAACGAACTGTCCTTCATAACTGTTACCGTCATGAAGAAAAACAACAACATGAAAACGATATCGGGTAAAGATGCCGTAGATACTGGTGGAAGTTCCCCACTCTTTTTCTTACTAAATTTAGACATAGCTTAGCTTTAGATATTATTAATTCGCGGTGGAAGTTTCTGCCTCTGACAATTTCTGAGGAAACAAATCCTGTATTCTCTTCACCTTGTCCTTCAGATCATCTTTAATGTTTTGGGCCGTTTCAGGATTTAGATACTCTGCTTCCATATCGGTGAAATCTCGACCAAATAAACGTTGTGATTCCCTATTACGTAAATCATTATAGGCCCCGACCAATTCATTTTGAACCGTTATATAGGTCCCATACTTGGTTTCCCTATCATTCTTCAAGGAAATAATAGCTTTGGTAGGATTATCAGAAGACTCCGAATTCTTTTTTCCTTTGCAATATGTGCAAGTACCATCACCACCATTGTCCAAAAAGGCCATGGCCTTTGCCCTTAATTGTTTAAGATCTATCAATTCCTCATCGGCCAATAACTGTCCATTTTTATTGATGTTCACCTGAAAGATATTTTTTTGCTTAATAACAACCTCAACATCTTTGGGCGGTTCAATTGGTGGCAACATACGATCCAAACCTGCATCTGTCTCAATGGTTGTCGTAACCAAGAAAAAGATCAATAGTAAGAAAGCTATGTCTGCCATAGATCCAGCATTTACCTCTGGTGCTCCTGCTCTTCTAGCCATAGTTTATTATTTATTTACTGAACATTCTTTTAATTCCAGGTAAGACAATGGCAACAATCGCCACTACGGTAAGAATAAAGAACACATTAAGTCCCATTCCTATCTTCTTCACTGTACTTTCACTTGACATCGCCATATAATCATCGGAAACATCCGTGCCGCTAGCCAATATATAGGAAATCACTACTACCAATATAAAGCCACCGATCACAAACAAGGTTTTCTTTAAACCTGCAGGGTTAGCGAAAAGGTTCTTCAACGTAAACACCAAACTAGCGACTACGGCTATCCCCAATAAAAGGTACGTAATCATGAACATGGTGTTCATCGCCCCGCTTTGGGCAGCTTCTGCGATTGGCATATCCTTTTCTGGCAACAAGTACCAGAGTATCGCAGAGATAATACCGATAATTAACAAAAATATTTTTAAAAATTTATGCATGATACAATTTGTATTAAGTCCGACTTATTTCTTGTGGTCCACCAACATATCAATCAATGAGATTGATGAATCCTCCATATCATTGACAATACTATCTATTTTTGCAATGATGTAGTTATAGAAGATCTGAAGTATGATAGCCGTAATAAGACCAAATACCGTTGTCAATAATGCCACCTGAATATCACCTGCAATCAATGAGGCACTCAAGTTACCTACTGCACTAATTTTCTGGAAGGCTTGAATCATACCAATTACCGTACCCATGAAACCAAGCATCGGGGCAATAGCGATAAACAAAGACAACCAAGAAACATTTTTCTCTAATTGACCCATCTGAACTCCGCCATATGCTACGACTGATTTTTCGGCAGACTCAACACTTTCACCTGCTCTATCCAAACCTTGGTAGTAGATTGAGGCAACAGGACCTTTTGTATTTCTACAAACTTCCTTAGCCGCTTCAACACCACCGGAAGCCAAAGCGTCCTCAACTTGTTGCTTTAGTTTGGTCGTATTGGTTGTGGCCATATTCAAATAGATGATTCTTTCAATGGCAACTGCCAATCCAAGAATCAAACATAAAAGAACGATCCCCATGAAACCGGCACCTCCTGTTATGAACATTTCCTTTAAAACCTGTGTAAATCCTTTGCTAGCTTCTGGAGCCGCATCCTGAACGGCAACCATTGCTGAAGCAACGTTTGCACTTACCGTATTTGTACCTGCTACAAATAACCCAGCCACTGCTAGGGTAGAGAATAATTTTTTCATTTCTTTCAAACTTAAATTTAGTTAGTATATAGGGTTAAAGATAAAAAAAAAACATGACAATAAAAGTAATTTTTTTGCAGAGAGGAAGGGATTCGAACCCTCGATACACTTTTGGTGTATACACACTTTCCAGGCGTGCGCCTTCGACCACTCGGCCACCTCTCTAGTTTAGCCTTAAAGGTTGGCCAATTAACAAAAAAATAATCAAGTAATGAAATTTAAACCGTTATTTTTTATTGCATTTCTCCCCGCAACGATGTTTCAAAAATCGTTTTGAACAACTTTGGGGAAACCTTGTCGCCCAATAAGTACATCAACTTCGTTATGGCCGCCTCGGTCGTAATATCCTTACCATTAATTACTTGCATCTGCATCAATGCCTTACTGGTTTCATACTGCCCCATGATAACGCTGCCACCAGAACATTGGGTTACATTCACAAGATGCAAATTTCGATCCATGGCTTTTTTCAGGCTTTGCAACAACCATTTGTCGGTAGGAGCGTTTCCTGCCCCATAGGTCTCAAGAACCAGCGCCTTTAAATCGGGAATATTGAGTACACTGTTCAATACGGATTCATTCAGTCCAGGAAATATTTTCAAAATGGCCACATTGGTATCCATTTGCTTATGCACCTTGAGCTTTTTTGATTCCTTTGGTTTTCTAAGGTATTCATTGAATACTTTCAAGTGTACCCCGCTTTCGGCCAGGGCTGGATAATTCGGGGAATCAAATGCCCTGAAATGTTCGGCATTGATTTTTGTGGTCCTATTCCCCCTATAGAGCTTATATTCAAAATAGAGGCCAACTTCCTGGATAACTGGCCTGCCCTTTTCTTGTAGTGCGGCGATTTGAATGGATGTGATGAGATTTTCCTTGGCATCGGTTCGTAAATCCCCTATGGGCAATTGGGAACCCGTAAAGATAACCGGCTTTGACAAATTTTCGAGCATGAACCCCAACGCCGAGGCCGTGTAACTCATAGTATCACTGCCGTGCAAAACCACAAACCCATCATAATCGGGGTAATTAACCTCTATAATTTCGGCGATCCTGACCCAATGCGTAGGATTCATATCCGATGAATCCAAAGGTGTTTCGAAAGAAACACTTTCAATCGTACAATCCAATTGGTTCAACTCGGGAATGTTCTTCATCAAGGTTTTAAAATCAAAGGCCCTTAACGATCCCGAAGCATAGTCTTTGACCATACCGATGGTACCCCCCGTATAGATCAATAATATGTTTGATTGTTTATTCATCTAGATCAAATTCCGAACACCGTTTTGGCATTTTCCGTGGTGATACGGGCAATCTCCTTGGCGTCCAAACCATAAATATTCGATAATTTATCGACTACATTGATAATATAGGCACTTTCATTTCTTTTTCCCCTATAGGGGACCGGTGCCAAATAAGGCGCATCGGTTTCCAAGACAATATGCTTTATATCCAATGCGTTCAAAAACGTATCGATTTTACCATTTTTAAAGGTCACTACTCCCCCAATGCCTAATTTCATATTATACGAAATTGCTTTTTTTGCCTGCTCAGGCGTGCCTGTGAAACAATGGAAAATACCGTATAACCCCTCCCCTTTTTCACCTTCAAGAACCTCAAATATTTCATTAAAGGCATCCCTGCAATGAATTACTATGGGCAAACCATACTTTTTGGCCAATCTGATTTGATATCGAAAAGCCTCTTGTTGCTCTTTTAGCAATGATTTGTCCCAATAGAGATCGATCCCAATTTCCCCAACGGCATAAAACTTTCTTTTTGACAAGTGATCCTCGACATGATGCAACTCTTCCAAATAATTTTCCTTCACATGTGTGGGATGCAGCCCCATCATCAAGAACATATGATCTGGGTAGGCCTTTTCCAAAGCAAACATCGCATCGGTATAGGTAGAATCTGTGGCAGGAATAAAAAACCGCTCTACCCCGTTCTTTAGCGCCTTTTGTATCACCTCGTCCCTATCGTCGTCAAAAGCCTCACTATAGAGGTGCGTGTGTGTATCTGTCAAAACCATAGAACAAAAATAGCCTTATCTTTGGCAAAAAATTAGATGTTGAGCCTCAAAAAGTTTTTAAGGAAGAAAAACTACATTCATGTGCCCTTGGTATTTACCGCAACGAACCATTTTGAGGTTGTTGCCAAAATCAATGGCATTTCAGGCCGATTTATTTTAGATACAGGGGCCTCAAATACATGTATAGGTTTCGATAAAATTGAATTCTTCAATCTTGTTTCAAAGGAATCCAAGATCAAGGCCGCTGGGGCAGGGGCCACCAATATGAAAACATTGATATCTACCAAAAATACCATTGAAATAGGCAAATGGGGCAAACGAAAGCAAAAAATTGTATTGTTTGACCTAACACATGTCAACGAAGCACTTACCACCCACGACGCCTTACCTGTGGATGGCATCATCGGTGCCGATGTGCTCAAAAAATCCAAAGCGATCATCGACTATGGAAAATCCTGTGTGTACCTAAAACAATAAGCCTCGAAAAGATTCGAGCCTTATTGTTGGTATGGATTATCCCGGGATTACATTTCCAACGCCTTTTTTACATCATTGTCCATTAGCAATTCTTCTGGACTTTCCAATGCTTCTTTTACCGCAACCAAGAAACCTACCGATTCTTTCCCATCGATGATCCTATGGTCATAAGAAAGGGCAACATACATAATAGGTGCAATAACTATTTCACCATTTCTGACAATAGGTCGCTCTACGATGTTGTGCATTCCTAAAATCGCACTTTGTGGTGGATTGATTATCGGGGTGGATAACATGGATCCAAATACGCCCCCATTGGTAATGGTAAATGTACCACCGGTCATTTCATCAATCGTGATCTCGCCTTCCCGGGCCCGAATAGCCAAACGTTTCACTTCAGCCTCAACCCCTTTAAAAGTCAACTTCTCCGCATTTCGAATCACGGGTACCATTAATCCTTTGGGACCCGATACCGCGATACTGATATCGGCGAAATCATAGGAAATCATCTCCTTGCCATCGATCATGGAATTCACCGACGGAAACATATCCAAAGCACGTACAACAGCCTTGGTAAAGAAGGACATAAATCCTAAACTAACCCCATGCTTCTCCTTAAAATCTTCCTTGTACTTCGTGCGTAATTCAAAAATTGGGGACATGTCCACCTCATTGAACGTGGTCAACATGGCCGTTTCATTTTTGGCGGCAACCAATCGTTCGGCCACTTTTCGACGCAACATGGAAAGCTTGGAACGCGTTTCACCACGTTTTCCCCCAGGCGGCATGGTTCCCATGGAAGGCACAGCCTTTACGGCATCTTCTTTGGTGATCCTGCCATCCCTACCCGTACCTTTTATAGTGGTAGTATCCATATTCTTTTCGGCCAGTATTTTTTTGGCCGCAGGTGAAGCGCTACCCGTTGCATAGGTCTGTTCCTCTTTTGATTCCACTTTGGGTGTTGCTTTTTCGGCGGGCGCTACTTTAGGTTCCGCGCTTTTAGAGGAGCTTCCTTCTGGTTTTGCAGCCGACGTATCGATCAAACACACAATGGCCCCTACTTCAACGGCATCCCCAACTTCAGCTTTTAAGGTAATCGTTCCACTGGCTTCCGCAGGGAGTTCCAAGGTGGCCTTATCCGAATCAACTTCGGCGATTGCCTGGTCCTTTTCCACATAATCGCCATCTTCAACCAACCATTCCGCAATCTCGACCTCGGTAATTGATTCTCCCGGTGAAGGGACTTTCATTTCTAAAATCATTCTTCTACTATTAAGTGTTTTAATTCTTTTATTTAGGTCTTGTCATATTGTCCTTGCTCTTATCAAAAACATAATCCAACACTTGTTGATGCCTATTTTTGGAGCGTACTGCACTTCCCGCTGCCGGTGAGGCATAATATCTTCTCGATGCCACCCTCAACTTCCGAGCCCCCTCATAATGCATCATAAGATGACTCCAGGCACCCATGTTCCGAGGTTCCTCCTGTGCCCAAACCACATCATCAGCCTTACTATATTTATTCAATATAGCATCTATTTGTTCGACAGGCAAAGGAAATAGTTGTTCTATCCTGACCAGAGCCACATCATCCCGGTTCAATTTCTCCCTTTCGGCCAAGAGGTCATAATAGAATTTGCCCGTACAGAATACCAGAGATCTTACCTTATCTACAGTACAGGAAACATCATCCAGTACTTCATGGAATCTTCCGGAAGTGAAGTCATCGACGGATGAAACGGCCTTAGGGTGTCGCAACAGACTCTTCGGCGTGAAGATAATCAATGGCTTTCTATAGTTCACCTTCATCTGCCGCCTCAAGATATGGAACATTTGTGCCGGTGTACTAACATCCGCCACGAACATATTGTCCCTAGCGCATAATTGTAAATACCGCTCCATACGTGCTGAAGAATGTTCGGCACCCTGACCTTCGTACCCATGGGGCAATAACATCACCAATCCGTTCTGCAATTTCCATTTATCCTCTGCCGCAGAAATATACTGGTCGATCATTATTTGGGCCCCGTTGCTGAAATCGCCGAATTGGGCTTCCCAAATGGTCAAGGTATGGGGACTCGCCATGGCGTACCCATAATCAAAGCCTACAACAGCGTATTCAGAAAGCAATGAATTGTATATTTGGAAGGTGCCTTGGTTTTTCGAGATATGGTTCAAGAGCATTACCTCTTCTTCACTATCCTCAAGTTTCATTACGGCATGCCTGTGCGAGAAGGTTCCTCTTTCGACATCCTGCCCTGACATGCGCACCCCATAACCTTCTTCGAGAAGTGACCCATAGGCCAATAGTTCGCCCATGGCCCAATCCAGATTATCGGTATCGAAGAACATTTTCTTTCGGTCATCAACCAGTTTTACCACTTTTCTTAAAAACTTTTTGTCTTCAGGCAGTTCAGTAAGTACCTTGGCTATTTGTGTCAATTTATCCTTATCATAAGCCGTATCGACAACGTCTAGCATCTCCCATTCACGTACGGCTTCAAAATCCTTCCATTCATCGGCCATGAAGGGTGTTATGATCGTCTTATCTTCCTTTCTTGAATCTTCCAATTCTTCTTCCAAAGTAGCTTTGTACTCTTCTTCCAGCTGTTTTATAAAACCTTCTTCTATAACACCTTCAGCGATCAACTTCTCGGCATAGATTTCCCTTGGGTTTTTATGCTTTGCGATGGCCTTGTACAATAAAGGCTGTGTAAATCTGGGCTCATCCCCTTCATTATGGCCGTATTTCCTGTAACCAAGTAGATCGATGAAGACATCGGATTCAAAACGCATGCGATATTCCAATGCAAACAACGCCGCATGGCAAACGGCCTCCACATCGTCCGCATTTACGTGCAAAACAGGGCTTAGGGTCACCTTCCCCACATCGGTGCAATAGGTTGAAGTCCTAGCGTCTAAATAATCGGTGGTAAAACCTATTTGGTTGTTGACTACTATATGTATCGTTCCATTGGTCTTGTAGCCGTCGAGTTTCGCCATTTGCACAACTTCATACACTATACCTTGACCTGCAATAGCCGCATCGCCATGGACAACGATTGGCAATACTTTAGAAAAATCATCATTATAATGTGCATCCTGTTTGGCCCTTACGATACCTTCAACCACGGCTCCTACGGTTTCGAGATGGGAAGGGTTGGGTGCGATGTTCATCTTGATCTTATTGCCATTATCGGATTTACGATCGGATGTCCATCCTAAATGGTACTTCACATCACCATCAAAGATCTCTTGTTCATAATCCTTACCGTCAAATTCACTAAAAATATCCTTAGCCGATTTGCCGAAAATATTCGTGAGGACGTTAAGTCTTCCTCTATGGGCCATTCCCATGACAAATTGTTCAACGCCCATTGCGGCCGCTCGCTCAACAATGACATCCAAGGCAGGGATCAACGACTCGTTCCCCTCAAGGGAAAACCGCTTCTGACCCACATATTTGGTGTGTAGAAAACCTTCGAAGGAAACCGCCTGATTCAGTTTTTTTAAAATGTGACTTTTTTGATTCCTGTTGAAATCTGGATGATTATCATTGACATTTATCCAATTCTGTATCCAATCCACAAGTTCAGGCTTACGAATATACATATACTCAACCCCTATGGCATCGCAATAAATCCGTTGCAGATGTTCAATGATCTCCCGCAGGGTCTTTGGCCCCAACCCGATAATCTCACCTGCCGTAAATTGGGTGTCCAAATCTTCAGAACCTAGTCCAAAGTGTTCAATATCAAGGGTCGGCACATAGGTTCTGCGCTTACGAACCGGATTGGTCTTTGTAAACAGATGACCTCGACTCCGATATCCATTGATCAATCGAACTACCTGAAATTCCTTGTGCATTTGTTCGGACCCTGCACCACTAGTAACAACGCCCCCAACCTCTGTGGCATTTTGAACTGAAACATCAACCTCATCACAGGCGCTTTCCACCCCAAAATCAAAACCTTGGAAAAAAGCTCTCCAGCTGGGTTCAACACTATCGGGATCCGTCAGATATCTGTCGTATACTTCTGCGAAATATGAAGTATGCGCCGCATTTAAAAAGGAATATTTATCCATGTACGTGCTCTATCTTATTATAAGAAACAAATCCCGCCGGGTGACGAGATCAATTCTTCCTTATTTATCTGGGAATATCCTTTCCCAGATTTCAAATACGGTTTCGATAACAAAACCACACCAAAAATACAATAATTCGCATATCTAAGCGTATCTTAATATGATATATTGCTTAAAAAGCACAATCAATCAACAATAAGCATAAAAACATCACAAAATGAAACAATATATTCTTGGGCTTTTATTTCTTGCTGCATTTTCGGCCAGCAGCCAGACTTCCCCTTCGAATTTCTGGAACGATGTGCGTTTTGGTGGCGGCATCGGTTTGGGTTTTTCGAACGGATATTTCAACGGTTCAATAGCTCCAAGCGCAATTTATCAAATAAATGAGCAGTTCGCGACCGGGGTCAGTCTTAATTTCAATTATGCCAAATTTGATGACGATCGACTTCTTGCCTATGGTGGCAGCATTTTGAGCTTATACAATCCCATACCTTTCATTCAACTATCCACCGAATGGGAACAACTCAGGGTCAACAGGACATATGCTCTTGAAGGAGGGGATTTGGAGGATAATTATTGGTCACCCGCCCTTTTTCTTGGTATTGGGTATAGCAATCGAAATGTAACTTTTGGTCTGCGATACGATGTGTTATATGATGACAATAAAAGTATTTACACCAATGCCCTGATGCCTTTTGTACGCCTATATTTTTAAGAGGGATACTTGGATTTCAACCATACTTTTTGAAGTTCCCTTTTGAGGACCAATAAAGAAACCTGTTCGGCAACCTCAACGACATCGGTCACCTGTATTTGTTTGAACACTTTTTCGGGAACATCGACTATATATAATAAATTGAGGTATTCCGTAAATTTTTCCATGATCAGGTAATAGATTTTCTCATGTAGCAAGACCCGTAAATTATCCGGGGAAACATCATTGGCCAAATCGATAGGGATATTGGCTAGGTTGAAATCCTTTTTTATCTGCAAAACCAGTTTGCCGTACAGGTTTTCTTGCTGTGCCTTGGTCAAAAGGGCTGTACTGTTTGGAAAATCAAGTTTCATAAACTAAATACGTTTCATAACGCGTTTTTGGTTTATTTATCACCAGTGCCTTAGTGGGCATGGCATTGCCAAACCTGTAATGAAAGAAACCAATGTCGCTCCCAAGGCTACTGAAGGGGATACTTCAATCCATAAATCAACTCCTGATTTTTCGCTCCCAATCCCAGGCCGATTTCATGGCCTCATCCAAGGAGTACTGTGCTTTCCATCCAAGTTCATTATTGGCAAGGGTCGTATCGGCATAAGCCGAGGTGATGTCCCCTGGTCTTCTATCGACAATTTTGTAATTGAGCTTTTTTCCGGATACCTTTTCAAAACTCTTTATGACTTCAAGAACCGTACTGCCTTTACCCGTACCTACATTAAACACCTCATAATTGGTCTTGTTCTTCCCTGCCAATAGTCTTTGAAGGGCAATTACATGGGCCTTGGCCAAATCGACCACATAAATATAATCCCGGACACAAGTACCGTCAGGGGTAGGATAATCATCTCCGAACACGGACAACTGTTCTCTTAACCCTATTCCCGTTTGAGTGATAAAGGGCACTAAATTTTGCGGAACTCCTATCGGCAACTCCCCGATCTCAGCACTGGGATGGGCACCCATAGGATTGAAATAACGAAGTGCAATAGCCTTTAAATTAGGCGTGACCTTACAGGTATCGCGAATAATCTCTTCTCCCATTTGTTTGGTATTCCCATAGGGGGATTCTGCAGCTTTCACAGGAGCATCCTCGGTAATTGGCATTTTATCGGCCTGCCCATATACCGTACAACTTGAACTGAATATAAAACTGGAGTTCGATTTCCTTGCTAATTCCTTCAATAGATACACTAGGGTACCGATATTGTTCTCATAATACAAGAGGGGTTTTTCAACACTTTCACCCACCGCCTTTGAAGCAGCAAAATGAATAACCCCGGCTATGTCGGTATGTCTTTTGAAAAAATCCTCAACTTTTGATCTTTCCTTTAAATCGAGTTTTTCGAACAAGGGTCTTTTACCTGTTATAGCTGTTATGCCATCCAGGACTTTTTCCGAGGAATTTGAGCAATCATCGATAATCACGACTTCATATCCTTCATTCTGAAGTTCTACAACGGTATGGGAGCCTATAAATCCTAAGCCACCGGTAACCAGTATTTTCATCTATTTTCGTTTAGTTAGGTTAGCAAATCTAGTAATAACCCCTTATTCACCATTCACAAAACCGCTAATAGTATCCGTAATATAGTCTATCTGTTCTTTATCGAGTTCTGTGTGCATGGGAAGTGAGATTACTTCCTTAACCAATTCATTGGTAACAGGGAAATCGGATTCCTTATACCTCTCATCCGCATATGCTTTTTGTTTATGTAATGGAATAGGGTAGTATACCCCACAAGGAATCTGTTGTTGGTTTAAATGTGCTACCAAAGCATCCCGTTTTCCATTTGTGATTCGCAAGGTATATTGATGAAAGACATGACAATCACAAGTAGCACAAATCTCCCCACAATTATTCACGGTTACGGGAACAACGATATGGTCCTGCCCTTCAAAGGCCTTGGAATAAGCCCTTGCCGCCTTTCTCCGGGCATCGCAATAACTATCCAATAGCGGAAGTTTTGTCCTTAATACGGCAGCTTGAATGGAGTCGAGCCTGGAATTAACGCCTACGACATCATGATGATATCTTTCATACATTCCATGATTCACAATACCCCGTATGGTGTGTGCCAAGGCATCATCATTGGTGAAAATGGCACCCCCATCCCCATAGCACCCCAAGTTCTTTGAAGGAAAAAATGAAGTAGCACCTATATGGCCTATGGTTCCTGCTTTTTGTTTTGAACCGTCCTTACCTTTGTAATAAGCACCAATAGCTTGGGCATTATCCTCAATAACATACAAACCATGTTTTTTTGCCAATTCCATTATGGCATCCATATTGGCACATTGACCAAAGAGGTGAACCGGCACTATAGCCTTTGTCTTTGGGGTAATAGCCCGCTCAACGGCAGCAATATCGATATTGAACGTATCCTTTTCCACATCGACCAAAACGGGTGTCAATTGAAGCAATGCTATGACCTCGACCGTAGCGGCAAAAGTGAAATCCGCGGT
>NZ_JBATHS010000212.1:0-9346 GCF_049667165.1 Maribacter sp. | reverse complement strand
TGAATGCTACCCCGATACCGAAGGCCAGGTTTATCCCCATACCGCCCCTCCTTTTTACGGAAGACACCGCTACCGCGATAATCGTAAGTATAAACGCGGTCAAGGGCAATGCCCACCTTCTATATTTGACCAGGACGTAATTATTAATGTTCGAGGCCCCCTTCCTTTTTTGGTCCTTGATGAACTTATTGAGTTCATAGAGATTTTTGGTTTCCGCGATATAGGAAACCGGGGTTAGATCATCGATTTTAAAAGCAAATAACGTATCCAACCTGTTCTTGGTTTCAATAATTGCAGAATCCCCGACCATCTTTCGTTTGGAATATTTGACTAGCCTATAAATACTATCCTTTTCAACCCATCGGATGCTATTGGCCGACATCTTGAAATCTAACGTATTATCCTCTTTGAAGCGTTCAAAAGTAAACTTATTGGCATTTTGCCGCGCGGGATCGAAACTACTGACATATAGAAAATCATTTTCATTCAGCTGATTGAAGATGTTACTGGTTATTCGATCCTGTTTTCCTTTTTTCAGGTATTTGAATTTGAATTCATTATAACCCTTGCTGGCATTGGGAACAATGAACATGGCCATCACCAACATTGTTACCGCTACAATCGTAGCCCCGATTAAATAGGGACGCAAAAAGCGGTTATAAGAAACACCCGAGCTTAAAATAGCCACGATTTCGGTGTTACTGGCCAATTTGGAGGTAAAGAAGATAATCGACAAAAACAGGAAAATTGGAAATAAAAGACTGCCGATGTAAATGGTGAAATTCAGGTAGTAAATGATAATTTCATTGGTCGGGGCATCGTTATCGATCATTTTACCGATTTGCTCCGCAAGGTTGGCCATAATACCAATGGGGATAAAGAGCAACAACATCACTGCAAAGGTGAGCAAATACCGCTTTAATATGTATTTGTCTATAATGTTCACGGTTATAATCTTTTATCCATTTGTTTGACCATGGTGTTTTTCCAAGGGGTAAAATCCCCCGCTAAAATATGCCTTCTAGCTTCACGTACCAACCATAGGTAAAAACCGAGGTTATGAATCGTGGCAATTTGTTTCCCCAGATATTCATTGGCCGCGAACAAATGTCGAAGATAGGCTTTTGAATATTCCTTGTCCACAAAGGTGGTTCCCATTGCATCCAAAACCGAAAAATCATCCTCCCATTTCTTATTCTTGATGTTTATCGTACCGTGTGCCGTGAACAGCATCCCATTCCTGGCGTTTCGCGTAGGCATTACACAGTCGAACATATCGATACCCAGGGCAATATTCTCCAAAATATTGATCGGGGTACCCACGCCCATCAAGTATCTTGGTTTATCCTCTGGCAAGATATCGCATACCACTTCGGTCATGGCATACATTTCTTCCGCAGGCTCCCCTACCGAAAGCCCTCCAATGGCATTCCCCTCTGCCCCGGCATTGGCTATATACTCCGCCGATTGTTGACGTAGATCTTTATAGGTTGACCCCTGGACTATCGGAAAAAACGATTGCGAATAATCATAGGTATAGGGTGTTTTCTCTAAATGTGTAATACATCGGTCCAACCATCGATGTGTCATATGCATCGATTGCTGGGCGTACTTATAATCACAGGGATAAGGCGTACATTCATCAAAGGCCATGATAATATCGGCCCCGATCACCCGTTGGATCTCCATCACATTTTCTGGGGTGAACATATGCATGGAACCATCGATGTGCGATTTGAACTTTACCCCCTCTTCCTTGATCTTTCGGTTCGCTGACAATGAATACACCTGATAACCGCCACTATCGGTCAAAATATTACGGTCCCAGCCCATAAATTTATGTAACCCCCCTGCTTGTTGCAGAATATGAATTTTAGGACGAAGGAACAAATGGTAGGTATTCCCCAGAATAACATCGGGATTTATCTCTTCCTTCAACTCCTTTTGATGCACCCCTTTAACCGATGCCACCGTACCTACGGGCATAAAAATAGGGGTATCAATAACCCCATGATCCGTAACCATTGTACCGGCACGCGCTTTGCTCTGAGAGTCTGTATGTTTTAAGGTGAACTGCAATTTCCTATTTAAAAAGGCAAATATAATCAACTGCCCTGCAAATAGTCCTTAACGAAAAAATAAAGTTTCCAATTGTACCGTGTTCTTAGGCTAGAATGGAATCCCCTTTATACACGACTATTGATAATCTTCGACTTATCCACCATAGGCATTTTATAAATGATATCAATAACTGTAACAATAAAGAAAAAACCTTGTCGTTCTTTTTGTTAGATAACAAGAACGATTGGTATCATAATCGATCCCAATACACCACTAAAAATGAACACAGTATGAAAAAAACAATTTTATTGGCAGTATTTGCTTTAGGTAGCATCGCTGCGTTTGCACAAAGTGATCCAGGTTTCGGTATTAAAGCTGGACTTAATTACAACGCCAATGGTGATTATTTTGAATCCACTGGAGAAGCCGCACGTAATCCTGACCGAAATATGGGCTACCATGTTGGTATTTTTGGTAAAATAGGAGATCAAATGTATCTGCGTCCCGAATTGATCTATACCAAAACCAAATCAGATTATGATGGAGACAAGTTTGACATAAGTAAATTAGATCTTCCCGTATTAGTGGGTGCTAAAATTATTGGGCCATTACATGTTTTTGCCGGTCCTGCTTTCCAATATATTCTGGATACGGAATTCGATGGCATTACTATCAAAGACATAGAAAATGATTTCAGTGTAGGCTTGAACATTGGCGCAGGGGTCAACCTTGGTAAATTGGGTATAGATTTGCGCTATGAACGGGGTTTTAGTGAAAACGAAGCTACTTTTGTAGGTAATATTGGAAGTATTGGCCCAAGTAGAATAGATGCCAGGCCTGATCAGATTATAGTAAGTTTATCATTAAACCTATAAAAGTTCTATTGTAAACTATACTAATAATCCCCGATGGTATACCATCGGGGATTATTAAATCTACTGCTTCAAAACTTTTTAATTATCGGGATCCAAATAATCCGGTGTACCGTCGTTATCGGTATCTGGATACGGAATTATGATATTCCCATCATCATCTGAAATTTCGGTTAATGTAGCTATCCCATCCCCATCATCATCAGGATCAAAATAATTTGGGAATCCGTCTTCGTCCGTATCATCGTTACTTACATTGTTGTCCCCATTTAGATCTTCCTCCCTCGATGGGACACCGTCAAGATCATAATCGGTTTCCTCTACCCTAAATATATCGACTTTAAAAATGATCGGAGCATAGGATGCACCTACTGAACTACTTGAAAAATAAGCCAACCCTGAGGGAATGAACAACATTCCGACACCTGAACCTTCTACTTCGAAGGTACCATCTTCATTTTCAATAACATCCCCACCTGACTTAAACAATGCTAATCCTTTATTAAAACCAGAAACCGTTCCCACCAATTCCAACCATACGGCTGTTCCAATTTTACTATCAAAAACACTCCCATCGAGTAGTGAACCCTCATAATTCAAATACAATGAATCAGACACTGTTGGAGAAACACCAACACCTTCCCGCGCAGATAAATAGTATAAGGTGTGCTCAACATCCGTTTCCTCAGTACTTAAACTAAAATCATCAGAATCCACTTTGATTTTAATAGATTCAACTTGATCGATCAACGGGGTTTTATCTGCATTATCACCAGCAATGGTATCTACTACAATCGTATAGTCGAAACCTTCCGATTGTGTGGCAAAATCTTCGTAATTGTAGAAATGGGTTTCCAAGTACTCCCTTATTTCCGCATCATTTTCAGAAGCCACTTCACTCAACGTACGTGAAGAAACAATTACAACATCCTCGCCATCATCATCTTTCTTGCACGACCAAGCAAGCACCAGCACTAAAAGACCTACAACAAACTTTTTCATTTTCAACAATTAGCAATTTAAGGTCGCAAGATACAATTTTATGTATTTTTGCAGAGCTCCTTAACAAAGAATTTTGACAGAACATGCGTATTGACAAATACTTATGGCATACCCGGTATTTCAAGACCCGGAATATCGCTTCGACCGCTTGTAAAAAGGGGCAGGTAAAAATAAACGGACAGGTGGCCAAACCATCGCGTGAGGTGTACCCCACGGACGAAATCACGGTACGTAAAGAGCAGATAAACCATCAATGCATCGTTTTGGATATTCCAAAAAATCGGGTCGGCGCCAAGTTGGTGGATATTTACCGAAAAGACACCACCCCCAAGGAGGCCTTTGAAAATGACGAACTTTTAAAGTATTCAAAATCGTATTATCGTAAGAAAGGGACAGGCAGACCGACCAAAAAGGATCGTAGGGAAATCAATGAATATCTGGATGATGAATCTGAATAAAGAATATTGGGACGAAAAATATGCCCAAAATACGACGGGATGGGATATAGGCTATGTCTCAACACCCCTAAAAGTGTATATTGATCAATTAAAGCATAAAAACAGTAAAATTCTTATTCCTGGTGCCGGTAACGGCCATGAGGTGGAATATCTTTTCAATAATGGATTCAACAATATCCACGTCATCGATATTGCCCTGCAGCCGTTAAAAAACCTAAAATCCAGAATTGCTTCCTTCCCCGAGGAAAACCTGATCCATATGGATTTTTTCGATTTAAACACTTCTGGTTTCGACCTCATTTTGGAACAAACCTTTTTTTGTGCCCTGGATCCTTCGATGCGAAATGCTTATGCAGCCAAAATGCATGACCTTCTTGCACCCAATGGCAAACTAGTTGGACTCCTTTTTGATTGTACATTTAAAAAAGAGGGCCCTCCCTTCGGGGGTAGCGAAGCCGAATATAGGGCTATATTTGGTCAGGATTATACGATCAAGGTTCTTGAACGTTCATATAATTCGATCAAACCAAGAGAAGGTAATGAACTGTTCTTTATCTTTGAAAAGTAAATCGGTCAACCATGCAGAACAAAATACTATCACATCAAAAGATACAGCATAAAGTACGAAGAATAGCCTATCAGATCCTTGAGACCAATGTTACGGAAAAGGAGATCATCATCGCGGGTATTGAGGGGGGCGGACTAAAATTCGCCAAAAAAATACAACAGGTACTCCGGAGTATCACCGATGCTGAAATTACCTTATGCAAGGTCTCAATGAATAAGAGTAATCCGTTGGAAGGCGAAGTAAAAACTTCCATTCCCGCTGAGGAGTACAAGAATAAATCGATTGTATTGGTCGATGACGTCCTTAATTCAGGGACCACACTGATCTATGGTGTACATCATTTTTTAAGAACCCCCTTAAAGCAATTGAAAACGGCTGTATTGGTGAATAGAAACCATAAAAAATATCCCGTCAAAGCGGATTATAAGGGTATTTCGTTATCCACTTCACTGCAAGAACATGTACATGTGCAGTTCGAAGCGAAGAACGATATGGTGTATTTAGACTAAATGCGCCTGTATTTCTGCAACCACCGATGCCACCTCCTTGTTTTCACAACTAATGCTATGATTGGCCTTGGCATAAAAATAGCTGCGTTCAAAAAGATGTTTCCCTATAAAATCAGGTAATTCCTTATCAGGAATATCGGCTATCATTGGTCTATGCTCCTTTTCCGAAACCAGTCGCCCAATAAGTCCAGCTATGCTGACTTTCAAATAAAAAACATTAGGGGTGGCGTTGCCAATCGCATTCATATTTTCTCCATAACAGGGCGTGCCTCCACCTGTTGAAAGCACAAATTCTTTTTTGCTGTCTAAAAGTTCCTTAAGGTATTCGAATTCCTTTTTCCTGAAATACACCTCCCCTTTTCTTGTAAATATTTCTGGAATGGGCATGGCCTCCGCTGTCTCGATATAATCATCCAAGTCAATAAGCGGTAATCCCAGCTTTTTGGCCAGTATTTTACCGATTGTTGATTTACCACTTCCCATGTAACCGACCAAGACTATTTTCACGATGTATTATTTATATAAAAATGAACCATTTGCATTTGATTTCAAAGAAAACCAAAATTTCTATAAAAATAGGCTTGTTAAATAAATTAATGATCTTATATTTGCAGCCGCTAAGGAAGAAACATCCTTGGTGAATGATAGTATTTTGACCTGGTAGCTCAGTTGGTAGAGCATCTCCCTTTTAAGGAGAGGGTCCCGGGTTCGAGCCCCGGCCAGGTCACCAGAGAAAGCAAAACCCACCGAATTGGTGGGTTTTTTGTTTTGGAAAACATCCAAGCTTGTTTGGGATGTGTGGAAAAACCAAAAACCACAACCTTTCAGGTTGCAAGGTTTTGCTTTTTGACCTTGGGAGTGCTGGGTCAGGGGAGCGAAGCGAGCCAATCCCGGTCAGGTCACAAAGTGAAAATTCCTTTTTCCTAGAGTTTGGATTTAAGTGGATATCCTCTTCGACAACACCACCAATCTTTTCGACATTTTGCCGTATTGCGTTCATGTTTTCTGTTCGGAAATAGAGGATGAGTCCATTGCCAGGATTAATCGTTGAATCCTTCATCGTTTGGTGCCCATGTTCTCCCCATTTATGAAGACATAGTAAAACTTCATCATTTTCAGATACCAGTATATCGAACTCCTTTCCTACGTGCATGCTTCGACAGTCAAATATCGATTGATACCATTTAGAACTGGCCTCGATATCTTTTACGGCTATTATCGGGTCAATTTTTGCCATTTAGTTATTCGTTTTTGTTTCTTCGAACCTCATCAGCCAGTTTTATTGGTGCGACTTCACAATAAGCTGTGGTCAAAGCATCAGTGAACAAGTCTGGATGGACATTTTCCATTTCTATTAAGGTCCAACCCTGCTTGCCCCATTTGTTGTCAACTGGATAAATCGTTTTTCCGGGCGATGAGGAAAATACATCCTGATCAATTTCGGACAATTTGATGCTCGCCTTTTTGTTTTTGGGATCGTAGGTCGCGAAGATTTTCTTTTTCACCCTAAACGATGTTTTTTCAAAATGAGGTTCTTCCGTTACCTCTGGAAAAGAAAGGGCAAGTTGTCTGAACGAGTCAATAGTTACCATATCAAGTACTATTTATTGTCTTCAAACCATTCCACAATGGAGGGCATATTTCTCTCAAAGCCACCTGGAATAAAAAAGTTAAGAATTCCTGCTCTATCATCTGTATTGTTTGCAAAGTCGTGAATGGTTTTTGCAGGGATCCTTAAAAATGTTCCTTTTTCAACATCCACCCATTTGTCTCCCACAAGTATTGATGTGGTGCCTTCAATTCCATAAAACACTTCGTCATTGTCTTCATGTTGGTGGGCACCCGGTCCGTTGGAGTTTGGTTCAAGCCACCACTCCGAAATACTGTATTTATCCGCTGTTTCATTTTCGTCGGCCTTGAAGACTGCTGTCATTGTGCCACAATTATAAGTTCTTCCTTGTCCTTCCGTCAAGATCAACGTATCGGTATGATCTTTTTTATGTTTCATACGTTTAAATTTTTCTAATTAATTGAAAATAAGTTAATTAAAAAATTGAGAACGTATGTAACCGTTACGCTCTCGCATTAAAAATTTTAAACATTGCCTTTTGTGAAGTAATTTTTAAAATTTTTTAATGCTCGTTTCATATTAAGCTATTTGTTCTTTACTGATTGCTCTTTTACAATGACCGTCAACGCGTTACATCAGTACTAATATAACTTTTTATCCCCTTATTAACCTGGATCAAAATACCTTTATATACGTAACCGAACCAAAAATCCATCCTTTTTAATTACACCCCGCATAGTCCTGTATTAAGAAATATGGGTTTTACCCTTATTCTAACCAAAACGGTCTGGTACAACTGAGGTGAGGGTCGAGAATGAATCTCAAGGCCTATCCCTTCCGATAAACCTTTCTTTGCCCAAAAGAAAATTTATGGCCTTTTGCACATTTCTATCCCTGCTTTCCTCTGTTTTCAAAAATGATAAATATCTCAAAATTTCCTTTTGCAAGGAGGGTGCTAGATTGTCAAATATGCTCTTTGCCTCCGCATTTTCCTGAAGTGCTTTTTTAAATTTAGGATGAAATGGAATTTTCCTTTCGTTTGGGTCGAACTCAATTTCAATTTTCGCCATTTGTCCGACCTCTTTTTGGGCCGCTTTTCGCATTGGTGTGTTCAGATAAAGCCTCCAATGTCCACTGTATTTGATCAAGGTCTGATCAAATTCATGTCCCTCGATTTTGATGCGTACAGGAATTTTTCCTTTGTTTTTTCCTGCCTCCCCAAAAATGGTGTTCAAGACATCAATAGGTATAAAAACAAAAGGATTTATTCCAATTATATCAATTTTTGCCCAAAATTTGTTCATTCAAACGGCGCTTTATTCGGGTAAAACGTAGTCGGCGTTTTCATCCATAACTACCAAAACAAAATCACTTCCCCTTCCTAAAGACCATGGTTTCAACTCAACGTGTTCGGATACATCGTATGTTCCAATCTTCTTCGAACTCCCATCCCTGGGATTATACCAATAGGTTACTACTTGTTTCGAATTCAATCTTTTTAAATCAGGCGCTATGGGTTTGCCCATCGGGGTATAAATGATCATAAAATCATTGGCTTTGCTTATACCTGCCACGATGAAGGTGGAGTCATTTTTATTGTCGTTCAGTATGATCGACTGGTCATTTTCAAGTTGTTGCCAAGGAAATGACGTAAAAAGATTTTTCATAAATTTAAGTTGCCCTGATCCGGGAAGATTAAGAGCCTCTTTCCAATTCGTTCTTGAACCATTTATGGGTTCCCTTTCTGTGGTAAACATTTGCCAGATATCATGGCACCCATAGGTATACCCCGCAGCACCGGCAAGCATTGACCAATATGCCGACACCCTTACATCGGAATCATCCAACCAACCATATAATTCTGCATTAAATCGATTGGGATGGTCCTCATACCGAGGTTCGCTGCTCACCACAGGTCTCATTGGAGAAACTGAACGAGCTTTCCATACGAATTCATAATCTTTGTCCAATCTACTGTGGGACATTTGGAACATATCAAAATCAAGCCACTCATCATTGTTAAAATAATCACTTGCAAGGGCTAAACCCGATGCGTGATAAGTTATCAAATGTTTGGGGTCATATTTTTTCAAGCCTTTTACCATGGCTCTTATAATTTCAAAGTCTTCATCGTCTTTGGGCCATCGATCTCCGCCGGGGATCCAAATGATGTTGGATTTGTCGGCATATCGCTTTGCTAAAATTTCTCCGAATACTAGGGCATTTTCAGGGGTAAAGATTTCAGGACCCACGCCCCAGGCCTTATGGAATTTGTCGCCCCAAGTTGGTAAAAGTCCGATATATAA
>NZ_JBATHS010000211.1:0-19974 GCF_049667165.1 Maribacter sp. | reverse complement strand
TACCAGGTTAAATCATTTGCCAGTGTTTATTTGGAAAACAAAGGGAATACTTTTGTAGCACATCAGCTACCTGTTCAAGCCCAAGTTTCAAGCATCAACCAAATTTTGGTAGATGATTATGACAATGACGGGAATTTGGATGCGCTAATTGCCGGAAATTTATTCAGCTCAGAAATTGAAACCCCAAGAAATGATGCCGGGTATGGTCTATATTTAAAAGGAGATGGCAAAGGCAACTTTGAACCGGTACCCAACTACCAAAGCGGCTTTTTTGCGCCGGGGGATGTAAAGGATATGGGGACCATAAAAGTAAGGGACACCTCCTATATCATCGTGGCAAAAAACGATGATTTCCTTCAATTTGTAAAGGTGAACAAAGATACACCCAGTGTAAAACACAGCGTAGAATAGGGTGTACGGGCAGTAGAAGTAGTTTTGACTTTTCGAGATCCTGAAAAACTTATTTGACTAGGATCAATATCGCCCCAATTGCGGTCAATATCATGATCATCTTTCGATAAAAATCCTCCTTGATGATTTTGACCAATCGCACTCCTACAAAAAGACCCAAAAAAATCGCAGGGGCCAGTTTTAAATCGACCCATAAGGTTTCCGGGGTTATGGTCTTCCAAGACCATATATGGAAGGGAAGCTTAAATAGATTGATGATCAGGAACAGCCATGCCGCGGTTCCAATAAATTCATTTTTGGGCAAACGCATGGCCAAAAAGAAAATATTACTAAAGGCCCCCGCCAAATTTCCGATCATCGTGGTAATCCCCGCCAAGATCCCAATGAGACCCGCAAAGGTCCAATGCGTAGGTACTTCTTTTGATTTTTTATGGTCCCACCAATACATCATCGCCACACTGCCCAGAATGATGATGGCCATACCAATTTTAAAAGTATCCTCGTCCAAATCCATTCCTATAAAGACCCCGACCAGTATCCCGACCAGTATCCAAGGCAAAAAACGTATTATGTAGTTCCATTGGGTGTGTCGGTTATAATAAAAAACCGCGAAAATATCGGCCAAGATCAACAAGGGCACGACAAGCCCCGTAGATTCCTTGGCCCCAAACGCCAAGGCCATTAAGGTTACGCTAACTACGGCGATTCCTTTTATCCCTGCCTTTGAAACCCCCACCACAAAAGTGGCGGTCAAGGCCATTATCCATGACAAAGTGGTAATATTTGACTGTATTGATAGAAGCACAATGGTCGTTTAGCGAACAAAGCGCAAATGTATCCTAAAAAATTTTATCTTTAACTCAAAACCAACAAACTACCCGATGGTGGCAACCACCCTTTCAACTGATGTTCCGAATTTCATAATAGAACCTGTGCGTAGACTGGGTTTCGGGCAAGTTTTTTGGAGTGTGTCGGGAAGACCATGTTGAAACTAGGGAATAGGAACAAAAATTAAAATATGAAAACAGATGTAATTGTTGGTGTTGACATAGGAGGCACTTCAATAGGAGCAGGTTGTATTGAGAACAAGAAAATAACAAAGACACACTCCTTGCCTACGGGTGCCGAAAGGACTGCCGAGGAAATACTCGAAACGCTTTATGAGGTTATAGAAGAGGTAATGCTTCCCGAAACAAAAGCCATCGGCGTTGGTGTCCCCGGGTTGATCAATGCAGATAAGGGAGAGATTGTAAAAATCTCCAACATACCTGCATGGAATGGTTTGGGCCTCACCGAAAAACTTTCTACCAGATTCAATATGCCGGTGTATATTGAAAATGATGCCAACTGTTTTGCCTTGGGCGAAAAACATTTTGGCAAAGGGCAAAAATATAAAAACATGTTGGCCATCGCTCTAGGAACTGGTGTTGGTGGGGGTATCATCATCAACAACAAATTACATTCTGGTATGTTTGGGGGTGCCGGAGAGGTAGGCCACATGCCCTATAAAGACAGTATTTTTGAAGCTTATTGTGGTAGTGGTTTCTTCAACAAGATAAACAAGATTACCGGTAAGGAATTATACGACAAAGCAATGGAAGGCGATAAGCACGCTTTGGCGCTCTTCAATGAATTCGGACATCATATAGGCAAACTCGTTACCACCATTTTATACATACTCGCTCCCGATGCCATAATATTCGGAGGCTCTATAAGCAAATCGTTTCCACTTTTTAAAGGTGGAATTGACGAAGAAGTCGCTAATTTCCCCTTTGAGGTAATGAGGAACGTTATTGCCATTGAGCAATCTGAACTCGATGACATCGCGATATTGGGCGCTGCCGGACTGTATTACAATGCCTAACTATTTCTAATCAACCAAAATTCATCTTATGAGTAATTTAAAAAAATCAAACTACATTATCCCCTTGGCAATTGTTAGTATCCTATTTTTTGTCATAGGTTTTGGTGTGGGAATCAGTGGTTTCTTGACTCCCTTTCTTCAAGATGCTTTCGACCTTACCACATCCCAGTCGTATCTGGTGACTGCTGCCATATTTTCTGCTTTCGTGGTATTTGGCGCCCCTGCCGGATGGATTATTAAAAAAGTTGGCTACAAATACGGAATGGTCATCGCCTTTTTTGTTATGGCCCTCGGAATGGTACTGTTCGTGCCATCCTCAAACATGCTTAGTTTTCCCTTGTTCCTTGTTGCCCTTTTTATCGGTGGGATCGGAAACACGATATTACAGGCATCGGTTAACCCCTATGTTACCATTATTGGTCCAAAAGAAAGTGCCGCCATGCGCATGAGCCTTATGGGCATCATGAACAAATCGGCCTGGTGGTTATCATCACTGTTCCTTGGCCTGTTCATGGATTTGAACAATGTTGTACTTGATGATGTCATTGTGCCATTCTATATCGTAACAGGTATTCTTGTGGCCTTGGGCGTATTTATGATTTTCGCACCCTTGCCAGAAGTGAAGGCCGAAGGCGAAGATGAAACGGATGAAGCTGCAATATCGGGCTATGCGGCTGGTAAAACGAGTATTTTTCAATTTCCTCATCTGTTGTTGGGGGTCGTTGCCTTGTTTATCTATGTCGGCGTGGAAACCCTGCCCATGGTGTCCATCATTGGTTTTGCAAAGTCCATCTTTGGTGATACAGCGCAGAACTTGGATAGTTTTGCCATATATGTCCCATTAGGGCTTGTCGTTGGATATATCTTTGGCGTACTGATGATTCCCACGTTTATATCGCAAACCGCAGCCTTAAGGTTGTTCTCCTGGTTAGGAATTGTATCGGTCTTGTTAATGATTTTCCTACCTGGCGAATATGGTATTTATTGTATGGCACTTGTTGGTTTTTCGAACTCCCTAATGTGGCCTGCCATTTGGCCTCTGGCCATTGCCGATTTGGGAAAATTCACAAAAACAGGTGCGTCTATGTTGGTCATGGGCATTGTGGGTGGCGCCATTATCCCACTTATTTTTGGCTTTTTGATCGATGTGATCAAAACCACCGAAGAAGCTACAGTATCCGATTATCAGGCCGCGTATTGGATATTTATCCCCGCGTACCTGTACATACTTTATTTTGCGGTAAAAGGAAGTAAGATTAGAAAATAGGTATCTTAAAAACCCATGGCATGGCACCTGAATTGAATACGATCGCCAAACATTTTCAAGTCGAAGGTGAAATAGAATCCATAAGGCCACTTGGGGAAGGATTTATCAATGATACCTACATCGTGACAACTGTCGGGAAGGATGCGCCTAATTATTTGTTTCAACGCAAAAACAAAGCAATTTTCAAGGATGTGCCATCGATGATGGATAATATCCAAAAAATAACAACCCATCTAAAAACGAAAATCGTAGCCGATGGTGGTGATCCATTACGCGAGACGATGACCTTGACAAAAACCCATGATGGGGCACTTTATCATCGGGACGGAGAGGGTGAATTCTGGACCATGTGTCTGTTTATCGACGATAGTATATCCTATGAATCGGCCGATTCTCCGGAACTGGCATACTCAGGAGGCAGGGGCATTGGAAAATTCCAACGCATGACCTCCGATTTCAAAGGTAAGTTGGTAGACATATTGCCTGGTTTTCACAACATCCGTTTTCGTTTCGAACAATGGGATGACGTCTTGTCAAAGGACCCTGTTGGCCGAAAGTCGGCTTTAAAGGAAGAAATCTCATGGGTGGAAGAACGTCGCGAAGAGATGATGCAATTCTGGGCTTTGGTTGAGAATGGCACCATTCCTACCCGTGTAACGCACAACGACACCAAGATCAATAACATTTTGTTCGACAAGCACGGCGAGGTTTTATGCATGATCGACCTCGATACGGTCTTAAGCAGTACCGCTCTGAACGACTATGGTGATGCCATGCGGTCATACACCAATACAGGACTCGAAGATGATAAGGAGCTTGACAACGTGACTATGGACCTTTCCATTTTCACGGCCTATACCAAAGGATATCTCGAAGAGGCCAAAGCGTTTCTTACACAATCAGAGTTGGAATATCTGGCATTTTCGGCCAAGTACATTACCTTCGAACAAGTACTTCGTTTTTTAATGGATTACATCGCTGGGGACACCTATTATAAAATTAAATACCCTGATCACAATCTGGTGCGGACACGCGCCCAGTACAAATTATTGCAAAGCATGGAAGCCCAATTTCAGGAGATGCAGAATGTGGTCATATCGTACCTGTAAGAGCCATGGGAACTACTAAACCAAAGGGGATACCTTTCATTAAAGACCTAAGTGGGATGACCCAGGAGCAGGTGAACAAAACCTTGGTTTCCTCAGGGTTTTCAGGCCATATAGATCGAGTCAATTGGGAGGCATACCCTTATAAACCCAAGGTGTCTTTTTACTTGGCGCACAATAATAGGCATCTCTTTATACTATATAAGGTGAACGAAGAAAATACGTGCGCCAAGTATCTAAAAGATAATGATGCCGTTTGGGAGGATAGTTGTGTGGAAGCCTTTTTCTCCAAGGACATAAACGAAGGGTATTTCAACGTTGAGGTCAACTGTATTGGAACGGCTTTAGTCGGATTTGGTAAAGGCAGGGACAATAGGATCCATCTGGAGCAAGATCAGATGAAAAAAATAAAAAGAATTTCCTCGCTTGGCAGGGAGATAAGCAACAACGACACCCTGAACGGCAATTGGTGGCTGCAACTCACAATTCCCTTTGAGATACTCGGAATCACGAAAGGAGCGACCATACATGCTAATTTTTACAAGTGTGGGGATAAATGCAAAGTACCGCATTTTTTGAGCTGGCAACCGATACACACCCCCAGGCCAGACTTTCATCAACCCGGTTTTTTTACAGAGTTAAAACTGGGAATTGCTGAAAAGCAAAAAAAGCTTACGGAATAACCTCTATGCGCTAAGCGTTGGGGAATACCGGTTAAAGTATTAAAGAATATTATTGTTAAGTGTTTAAAAACTATAGAAAACCAATTTTAAATCTATGAAAAACAGGGTAATCTCAGTCGATATTTTTAGGGGCTTGACCATAGCATTGATGATCTTGGTCAATACCCCGGGAACATGGTCTAATGTTTATGCTCCTTTTTTACATGCCGAATGGCACGGCTACACCCCTACCGACCTGGTCTTTCCTTTTTTCTTGTTCATCGTAGGTACATCGATTGCCTTCGCCTATCAAAACAAGACCCCCTCGGCAACGACCTATAGGAAAATATCGGTTCGGAGCTTAAAACTGATCGGCCTGGGATTATTTCTTGGTGCGTTTACCCTAAGTTTCCCATTTATAAAGGATTTTGCCGACATAAGGTTCCCTGGGGTATTACAGCGTATCGGGGTCGTATTCTTTTTCGCGGCCATTATGTTCATAAATTTCAATTGGAAATCCTTGGTCGGTATTTGTGTGGTATTATTGGTCGGCTATTGGCTGTTAATGGGGTATGTACCTGTTGAAGGTATGGAATCTACCTTTGATCGTGCGCCGAATAATCTGGCGAATTACTTGGATATCAAGGTTTTCGGAACCCACAACTATAAACCGGATTATGATCCCGAGGGATTGTTAAGCACGCTCCCTTCAATTGCATCATCTTTATTGGGCATTTTTACCGGGTTGATCTTAACTTCCAAAAGGGAAAGAAAAGTATTGATTTTGGCCGGCTTGGGAGTGGCCATGTTGATTCTGGGATACTTATGGGATACCGTTTTCCCTATCAATAAAGCGCTATGGAGTAGCAGTTTTGTGCTAGTTACCGCAGGATGGGCAAACCTGTTCCTAGCCATGATCTATTATTTTTCCGATGTGAAGAAATTACAATTCGGAAGCGTGTTCAAGTTCGTAGGGGCCAATGCAATTACCATATATTTTCTTTCGAGCTTTATCTCTAAATGTATGGGCCAGATACGCATCGGTGACACTTCCTTGCACGGCTGGCTCTTTCAGAATATCTACGTACACGGCTTCATGCCCATGAAGCTCTCCTCGCTTTTATATGCACTTACTGTGGTAAGTTTCTATATTTTTCTGGCGTACGTCATGTATAAAAAGAAAATATTTATAAAAGTGTAACTTCGAATAGGTGTTTCTATCCGTTCAAGTCCACTAGTCGTGAAACATACTTCCCGATGACATCAAACTCCAGGTTGACGGTACTGCCCACTTTATAGGTGTTGAATCGTGTGTTTTCATAGGTATACGGAATAATGGCCACACTAAATGAATTCAATCCTGAATCAACTACGGTGAGGCTTACCCCATCTATGGAAATAGACCCTTTTTCTATCGTGACATTGTTGTACAAAGTGTCATATTCAAATGTAAAGAACCAGCTTCCATCTTTTTCGGAAACGGCGGTGCATTTGCCTGTTTGGTCAACATGACCCTGTACGATATGGCCGTCCAATCGGGCACCCAGTATCATGGCCCTTTCTAAATTAACCTTGTCCCCAACCTTTAATTCCCCAAGATTCGACTTTTGAAGGGTTTCCTCGATGGCGGTGACCGTATAGATGTGGTCATCAATGGCGACGATGGTCAAACAAACACCGTTGTGCGCAATACTTTGGTCAATTTTAAGTTCAGGGGTAATGGGCGAATCGATGCTAATGTGCAAATTTCCACCTTCTTTTTTCAGTTCTTTTACTTCCCCTAAAGATTCGATTATCCCCGTAAACATGTGTCGTATAAATTAAGTAGTTTTGTGTATTCAGATAAGCGGCATATATTAAAATTGACGCTATATACAAAGGTAAATATATAATGCAGGATAGCCGAGAAATAAGGGTAGGAATATCGATAGGTGATTTAAACGGAATAGGGTGCGAGGTCATACTCAAGACTTTTGAGGATATCCGTATGCTTGATTTTTGCACGCCGGTCATTTTCGCTTCCAACAAGACCATATCACACCAAAAAAATGCCTTGGGTATTACCATAAACTATAACGGGGTACAAGATGCATCCAAAGCCATCGATGGGAAGATCAATGTGGTCAACGTATGGAAAGAAACCCCGAATATCGAGTTCGGGAAAGAGACGCAAGAAGGGGGTGCGTATGCCATAAAATCATTACGGGCAGCTGTAAAATCCTTAATAGAGGGTGAAATCGATGTTTTGGTCACGGCGCCGATCAATAAAAAAAACATACAGGCCGAAGATTTTAAATTCCCTGGACATACAGATTATTTGGCCCAGGCACTTGAAGGGGAAAGTCTAATGTTCATGGTCACAGAAGATCTGAAGGTAGGACTACTTACAGATCATATCGCTGTCAAGGACGTCCCGAATGCCATCAATCCCATATTGATACGTACCAAAGTGCGCATCATTGAAAAATCGCTGCAAATGGATTTTGGGATACGACGACCAAAAATCGCCCTGTTGGGAATAAATCCCCATAGCGGAGATCATGGGGTAATAGGAAAAGAAGACGAAGAAATCATGAAACCGGTGATCAAGGAAATGTCAGAAGCCGGCCATTTGGTTTTTGGCCCATATTCGGCGGATAGTTTCTTCGGTTCCGATGCCTATAAAAAATTTGATGCCGTTCTTGCGGCATACCACGATCAGGGTCTAATACCTTTCAAAACCCTCTCTTTCGGCAATGGCGTGAATTTTACGGCAGGACTTTCAAAAATACGCACCTCACCGGATCATGGAACGGCTTACGAAATAGCGGGTAAGGGCGTAGCCGATCACAACTCGTTCAAGGAAGCCGTTTTCAAGGCGATCCATATTTTCAAGAACAGACAGGAGTACCTTGAGCTAACAGAAAGTCCGTTGCAAAAGCAGAAAATTAGGCGATAATTGACCGGACAGATTTGGTGGTCAATTTCGAATTTAGGTCAAATCCACGAAAAAATTGAAGTTACCGTTATTAGCACGGTAATTATCAGGGCAACTAAAACAATCGATTCTTTCCGGCGTTCTTTTTCAGCCCGTTTTCTAATATATGTCTTTATTTCGGCAAGTTTTTCTTCAGTGACCGTTTTGAACTTTAGGTTTTGATCTTCGAGTCCAGAAGAAGAATGAATTGCACTGCGATTGTGCCCCTTGAATTTAGGGCGCTTGGATGGGCGTTGTGCCCTATTTTGCTTTAAACGGTTGTTCATGTCCTGAACGTGTCCTGACCCACTCATGGCATTCTTGTTTGGTTATATATAGTATAATTTAGGAATTTTTCCCCCTAGTCAAAAAGTTTGCCCGAGATTATTGGCATTTATCAAAAAAAAAGTATCTTTGCACCCGCCTTAATGTGGGCTAGGGTATTAAAAACAAGTGTTGAAGTGATGAAGCAAAAGGAGTTCAACATTCCTTTCTCTGGATTGAAGCAAGGAAAACACGGGTTTAGTTATACTATTGATAATACGTTCTTTGAATCTTTTGGATATAATGAGTTTAATGATGCAAAGTTAGATTTGCAAGTAGATCTCAATAAGATGAGCACTATGCTCGAATTGGAGATGCATGCAGAAGGCTCGGTGAATGTGGATTGTGATACAACCAGTGAACCCTATGATCAGGAAGTATCTGGCGAGTTGAAGTTGGTGGTCAAATTTGGCGATGAGTTCAATGATGACAATGATGAGATTTTGATTCTTCCCCATGGGGAGCATCAGTTGAACATTGCGCAATACGTGTACGAAATGTTGGTTCTTGCCGTACCTCAAAAAAGAATTCATCCAGGTGTTCTGGATGGTACTTTACAATCTGAGGCACTCGAGAGATTGGCCGAACTTAGTCCGAAAGAAGAAAAAGACAATAATACAGATTATGATCCCCGCTGGGATGAATTAAAGAAGTTACGAACGGATAAATAATTAATAATGGCACATCCTAAAAGAAAAATTTCCAAAACAAGGAGAGATAAAAGAAGAACACATTACAAGGCAGTGGCCCCTACGATCGCCAAAGACCCGACAACAGGTGAAATGCATTTGTACCATAGGGCACATTGGCACGAAGGGAAATTATACTACAAAGGACAAGTACTTATCGACAAAACCGAGGAAGCGGAGGCGTAGATTTGAATTTATAGGATATAACGACACCCTACTTATTAAAGTGGGGTTTTTTATTTTATAACGTGAATTTCGGTATAACGTCAGAACGGATATAGCTACAAAAAGGATTTATGTGTGGGATTATATTTTCCGAAAAAAACCATAAACAATCACTTTTTGGACAAAAAGTCCCAGAAAATCATTATTTTTCCCAACTTTTCACCCATTTTTGAAGATTTTTGACCCAAAAAAATCTAATATGAGTAAACTTAGTGCGGCTATTACCGCTGTTGGGGGCTATGTTCCCAGATTTGTCTTGACCAATGCAATGCTCGAGAGTTTGGTGGACACCAATGATGAATGGATCACCACACGAACAGGTATCAAGGAACGTAGGATATTAAAGGAAGAAGAGGGCCAAGGTTCATCCTATTTGGGGATCAAGGCGGCACAAGATCTTTTAAAAAAAGGGAATATTGACCCAGCTGAAATAGATTTGGTCATTGTGGCCACGGCAACCCCTGATAGTATGGTGGCTTCAACAGCCGCATTCGTAGCATCGGAAATAGGAGCTAAAAATGCCTTTGCGTTTGATTTGTTGGCTGCTTGTTCCAGTTTTTTATTCGGTATGTCAACGGCCTCTAGTTATATTCAATCGGGGAAATACAAGAAAATATTATTGATAGGGGCAGATAAAATGTCATCCATAATCGACTATACCGATAGAACCACCTGTATAATTTTCGGGGATGGTGCTGGCGCCGTGCTTTTTGAGCCCAATACCGAAGGTTTAGGACTGCAAGATGAGTATTTAAGAGCAGATGGTAGTGGCAGAAAATTTTTGGGTATGGATGCAGGGGGATCCTTAATGCCGGCAACAGAGGAAACGGTAAGGAACAGAAAGCACTTTATTTATCAAGATGGTAAGAACGTCTTTAAATTTGCGGTCTCCAATATGGCAGATGTTGCTGCCTTGATCATGGAACGTAATGGCCTTAGCGATCAGGATGTGTCATGGTTGGTGCCACATCAGGCCAATAGGCGTATTATCGACGCTACTGCCAATAGAATGGGGTTGGATCACTCCAAGGTTATGACGAACATTCACAAATATGGCAATACAACCTCGGCCACGTTACCTTTGTTGCTTCATGATTATGAAAGTCAACTAAAAAAAGGAGATAATCTAGTGTTCGCTGCTTTCGGGGGAGGATTTACTTGGGGATCGATTTATTTAAAATGGGCATATAACAAATAATAATCAACTTTATAAATTACTTTCAATGGATATTAAAGAAATTCAAAGCCTCATAAAATTTGTCGCCAAATCAGGCGCCAGTGAGGTAAAGTTAGAGACCGATGATATTAAAATAACCATTAGAACAGGTTCAACAGGCGGTCATGAGACTACGTACGTGCAACAAGTGCCTATGGCACCGGCCCAGATGGCCCCAGCAGCCGTTCCGGTCGCGACTGATGATGCTTCTTCTGCATCCCCTGCGCAAGATGGGTCTGTGGATGACTCCAAGTTTATAATCATCAAATCCCCGATTATCGGTACCTTTTATAGAAAACCCTCTCCCGATAAACCATCGTTTGTTGAAGTGGGCTCTACGATAGCCAAGGGCGATGTGCTTTGCGTTATTGAAGCGATGAAATTATTCAACGATATTGAATCTGAAGTCTCAGGTAAGATCGTTAAGATTTTGGTCGATGACTCATCCCCAGTTGAGTTTGACCAACCTTTATTCTTGGTTGACCCATCTTAGTGGATTTTAAGTTAAAAATTAGTGCCCTGCACAATTTAAAACACAATGCTTAAAATTTAAAACTTCAAGAGATGTTCAAAAAAATACTTATAGCAAATAGGGGTGAGATCGCACTGCGAATTATTCGCACCTGTAAGGAAATGGGAATCAAGACCGTGGCGGTGTATTCAAAGGCTGATGAGGAAAGTTTACATGTAAGGTTTGCGGATGAGGCTGTTTGTATTGGGCCTCCCCCCAGTAGTGAATCCTATTTGAAAATACCCAACATCATTGCGGCGGCCGAAATCACCAATGCCGATGCCATTCACCCGGGATACGGTTTTCTGTCTGAAAATTCAAAATTCTCAAAGATCTGTGCCGAACACGATATTAAATTTATCGGAGCTTCGGGGGAGCATATCGACCGTATGGGCGATAAGGCTTCCGCCAAGGAAACCATGAAAAAAGCCGGCGTCCCTATCGTTCCAGGGTCGGACGGTTTGTTGAAAGATGTAGCTGATGCCAAGAAGGTGGCCAAAAAAATGGGTTACCCCGTTATGATAAAAGCTACTGCCGGTGGTGGTGGCAAAGGAATGCGGGCCGTTTGGAAGGAGGAGAACTTAGAGGACCTTTTCAATAGTGCCGTGCAAGAGGCCACTGCCGCATTTGGTAATGGGGGAATGTATATGGAAAAGTTGATCGAGGAACCCCGCCATATTGAAATACAGATTATTGGGGATCAATACGGCAAAGCCTGTCACTTATCCGAACGTGATTGTTCCATACAACGTAGGCATCAAAAATTGACCGAGGAAACCCCATCACCCTTTATGACCGATAAACTTCGGGAAGATATGGGTAATGCCGCGGTAAAAGCTGCTGAATACATTAAGTACGAAGGGGCGGGAACCATAGAATTTTTGGTGGACAAACACCGGAATTTCTATTTTATGGAGATGAATACCCGTATACAGGTAGAGCATCCGATAACGGAGCAGGTTGTGGACTATGATTTGATCCGGGAGCAGATTTTGGTGGCCGGGGGTGTGCCCATCTCAGGGAAAAACTATTATCCCAAACTACATTCCATAGAATGCAGGATCAATGCTGAAGATCCGTATAACGGCTTTAGACCTTGCCCTGGAAGAATCACCACACTTCATACACCAGGAGGCCATGGGGTACGAATGGATACTCATGTATATAGTGGGTATACCATACCTCCCAATTACGATTCTATGATCGCCAAGTTGATCACAACGGCCCAAACCCGGGAAGAGGCGATAAATAAAATGAAACGGGCCTTGGATGAATTTGTTATCGAGGGAATAAAAACCACGATCCCTTTTCATCGGCAACTCATGGTACATCCCGAATACTTGGCAGGAAATTATACCACCAAGTTCATGGAGGATTTTAAAATGGATCCCCCAACCGAGGAATAAAATACTAAGCCCTGACGGAATCGTCGGGGTTTTTTATCTTTAGGCATGAACCTTAGCTATTGGGAATTCAAAACCTGGTTATCAAACATCGATTTTACCATTGTGGGTAGTGGTATTGTTGGACTGAATTGCGCCTTGGTTTTACGCCGTAAATATCCAAAAGCCAAGATAATGGTATTGGAGAAAGGGATCTTGCCCCAAGGAGCAAGTACCAAAAATGCCGGTTTCGCCTGTTATGGAAGCATTTCCGAGATACTTTCCGATGTACAGGGGCATACGGAGCAAGAGGTGATCCAGTTGGTTGACCAACGATGGAAAGGAATACAACTTTTGCGAAATACCTTGGGCGATGCCGCTATGGATTTTCAACAATTTGGGGGTCACGAGCTGTTTTTGGCACATAATGAAGAGTTATATACGCATTGCCGGGAAAACCTCGAAAAGGTGAATTCGCTTTTGAAACCCGTCTTTAAAACGTCGGCTTTTGAACTACAAAAGAACCGCTTCCATTTTAAAAATATCAAAGAGCGGTACATCACAAACACCTTTGAGGGACAGCTTGATACCGGTAAAATGATGGCAGCACTCCTAAACCTTGCGGCGAAAAGCAAAATTCAAATACTGAATTCGCTCGAAGTAGTGAAGTTTCAGGAAACAGGGGATATGGTTGAGGTAAAGACCCCCGCATTTGATTTTAAGACAAATAAGTTATTGATTGCTACCAATGGATTCGCATCGCAACTCATAGGAGAAATGGTAAAGCCGGCCAGAGCACAGGTGCTTATCACCAAACCTATCCCCAATCTGCACATCAAGGGTACTTTCCATTTTGATGAGGGCTATTACTATTTCAGGAACATTGATAACAGAATACTTTTTGGAGGAGGCCGTAATATGGATTTTCAAGGTGAAGAAACCTATGAACAGGGAATGACATCGTTGATTCAAAACCAACTCGAAAAAATACTTGGCGAGATCATTTTACCCCAGATTCCTTTTGATGTTGATTTAAGATGGAGTGGCATCATGGGTGTTGGTGCGGTCAAAAAGCCGATTATAAAACAATTGTCGAATAACGTCTATTGCGGTGTTCGCTTGGGAGGTATGGGGGTCGCGATTGGTAGCCATGTTGGGAAAGACTTGGCCGAACTGGTGTAGTTAACGATCTATAACATTAAAGTAGACCCTATATGTTTTTTGAAATATTGTTGGTCTAATGAATTATACTTAATTTAAGGCTTTGTTCATCTTCTCGACCTCATAAATGACTATTAAACAAGAACTTTATACATTTTGTAAAACTTTTGTTGGGGATAGGATCAAGCGTATCCAATCCCAGATAAAAGAGGTACATATTGCCTTGGATTCAGAAACGAAAAGTAGTGCTGGGGACAAACATGAAACAGGAAGGGCCCAACTTCAGTTGGAAAGGGAAAAATTGGGACAACAATTGGTTGATGCCGAGAATATGATGCAATTACTCCATACCGTCGATATTTCTTCAATAAAGCGAACAGCGTGTTTAGGTAGCTTGGTGAAAACAGCCGGAGCCAATTACTTTTTGGCCATTTCCGCTGGGGAATATAAGGCCTATCCTGAAAGGTATTATTGTATCTCATTGAATACTCCAATAGGGATTATGCTATTGGGCAAGTCAGTTGGTGATACCATTAGGTTTAATACTAATGAAATGGAGATTTTGGAAATCGTGTAACAGCAATTTTGCCATATCGTTAAATGTACAAAGAATGTAAACCCGATGCGCCAAGAGATAGCCACTAACTATTAAAATGTAGTCATTAGGACCCACACTATTCCATGTAATTAAAAATATAATTGAAAAGATTGTATGAGGAAAACGCTATTATTTTTATCAATTCTGGTACTTAGCCTGTTAACACCAAGAGTTTATGGGCAAGGTGATAACCCACCCAAAATCGTTTTGATAACCATGGATGGTCTCCGATGGCAAGAATTATTTACTGGTGCTGATCCCCTATTGGTCACCCATACCAAATATGTTCATGATACCACCGCTTTAAAGGAAAGTTTTTGGAGGGAGGCCCCAAGGGAACGAAGGGAAGCTTTGATGCCGTTCTTATGGCAAGAAGCTACTAAAATGGGGCAATTACATGGGAATCGAGGGTTAGGGAATAAGATAGACCTAACCAATACGATGTGGTTTTCCTATCCTGGGTATAATGAAATATTGACCGGGCGGGCCGACGATTCCAGAATTGACAGCAACGATAAAATAAACAACCCGAATACCACGATCTTGGAGATTGTCAATTCGGATCCAAGATATAAAGGTAAAGTAGCAGCGTTCGGCAGTTGGGACGTATTTCCTTTTATTGTGAATGAGGAACGGTCGGGTGTTCCCGTGAATGCGGGTTTTGAAATTGCCATGGGAAATGACATGACAGAACGGGAAAGGTTTTTGAACCAATTACAGGCCCAGGTTCCAAGTCCATGGGGTACCGTTCGTTTGGATGCGTTCACCCATCATTATGCTTTGGAACATATGAAAAAGAACCATCCCATGTTCGTGTACATTGCCTATGGGGAAACCGATGATTTTGCCCATGACGGAAATTATGAAGCTTACTTGAGGTCCGCACACAACACGGACAATCTTATCAAAGAACTTTGGGAATTTACAAAACAGGATGATTTCTATAAAGACAATACCATTTTCATCATAACAACCGATCATGGTCGGGGAACCGATCCTTTGGACACCTGGCGGCACCATGGAAACAAGATCAAAGGGGCGGGACAAGTTTGGTTACTTGCCTTTGGGAACGGAATAAAGGCAATCGGTGAGGTTGATGCCAATGCACAGTTATACAGCGATCAAATAGCACCTACTGTGCTTGAGCTCTTGGGGATTGACGTGAATGAAGAATTAATGGAAGGAAAACCAATCCTTTTGGACACGGATTAATTGGTCGATATCCATTTTTTGCAAGGGGCAATTAAATCTGGTTTCTTCAGATTCAATCAGTCCAAATTCGGTTTCTTGCGATAGGCCTTTTTTAAGGCATCCCTTTTCTTTCTTTTCAATCTTTTTTCAATCGATGATTTTGTGGGACGTGATTTCCTGCGTTTCTTTTGGGTCTTAAGGGTACTCGAAACCAGTTCCATAAATCGCTGTATGGCCACGGCCTTGTTTCTGTATTGGCTGCGGGTCTCATCGGCCTGTAGTATTAGGACACCCTCTTTGGTAAGCCTAGAGGAAAGCTTATCTGAAAGACGCTGTTTTTCGACATTGGTAAGGGCGCTCGAATTGGGAACATCAAAGGTGAGTTCAACCTTGGTGGAAACCTTGTTTACATGTTGGCCGCCAGCACCACTGCTTCTGACGGCTTTAAGTTTAATCTCTTGAAGTAGGCCTTTTTTATCCATCTGGACTATAGGTTCAGGCGTTGATTAATGGTCTCGATGGAGATATTCAAAAACACCTTCAAATAGGGCTCGAGTGCCGTATGGTGGTTGAAATAAATATTTTGGTCCTCATAGATACCCTCGATCATATAATGGCCCCCTTGGTAAAACGATCGTAGTACCTCCACCTCCAAACCGGATTTTTGGGACACCCTGAACTCATGGGCATAAACAATGATCCTGCGTTTTGTATCGGCATAAGACTTCACAATATTAATGGGAATCTTATTGGCTTCACCGAATAAACCTGCTATATAGAGGTCCTTAGGATGTTCGAATAAATTCTTTGGGGTGTCTTTGGCAATGATCATCCCATCTTTTAGCACTACCACGGTATCGGCAAAAGGCAACATATCATGATGGTCATGGGTCGCAGTAATGACAGTGACCCCTTTTTCCTTTAAATAGCCAAACAGATTTCTCCGAAGACTATTTTTTCTAAAATTGTCTATATGGCTGAAGGGTTCATCCAACAATAAGACCTTGGGGCGTTCTGCAAGTACACGGGCAAGCGCAACCCGTTGCTGTTGACCTCCACTTAAATATTTGACTTTCACCTTGGCAAATTCGGTCAATTCGATCATTTCAAGCAACTCGTCGGTGCGCTTACGCAAACGTTCAGGTTCAAAAACCGAAAGAAACTGACCCACATTTTCTTCCACCTTTGTAAAAGGCATAAGATCAAAGTCCTGTGAAAGGTATTTCATATAGGGCTCTCCTGGGACCAAATTGTAATTCGGACCCAAAATTTGGGTGTCATCCCAATAAACCTTGCCAACCTCGACATGTAAAAGACCATAAATGATCTTCAATAAAGTACTCTTACCACATCCGCTCTCACCGATGACGGATACATGCTCCCCCTTTTGCACTTTAAGATCAATGTCTTCGAGCACCGGGGTTTTGTCATAACCAAAGGAAACATGATCTATATGCAACATAGGGTAAGGTTCATTTTAGGGATAAAAAAGTCCATTTCAATTAGAAACGGACTTTACTTGAAAATATTGATGTAAGGTCGTACTATTCTATGAATTCTTTTACCACAGACTGAACGGGTAATGTTTCGTATCCCATATTGAATAAGGTAAATGCAAAAATATCCGCGTACTGTTCAATGGTTTTACTCACTGGTGTTCCGGCCCCATGGCCGGCATTGGTCTCAATACGGATCAAGGTTGGGTTTGTGCCTGCCTGTTTTTCCTGAAGTTCTGCCGCGAACTTAAAACTATGGGCGGGCACGACACGATCATCATGGTCCCCAGTAGTGATCAACGTAGCAGGATATTCCGTTCCTTTTTTCACGTTGTGAACAGGGGAATAGCCTTTTAGATATTCGAACATTTCCTGATTCTCCTCTGAAGTACCATAATCATACGCCCATCCTGCACCTGCAGTGAAGGTATGGTAACGCAACATATCCAAAACCCCAACTGCGGGCAGGGCCACTTTCATCAAATCAGGACGCTGGGTCATGGTAGCACCCACTAACAGTCCGCCATTACTTCCCCCGCGAATGGCCAAGAAGTCTTTGGAGGTGTACTTGTTTTCGATCAAATATTCAGCTGCCGCGATAAAATCATCAAAAACATTCTGTTTTTTGGTCTTTATGCCAGCATCGTGCCACTTTTTGCCATATTCCCCGCCACCTCTTAGATTGGGAACCGCATATATGCCCCCTTGTTCCATCCATACGGCATTGGTAATACTGAATGATGGGGTAAGGCTAATATTGAAACCTCCATAGCCATACAGTATGGTTGGATTTTTCCCGTTCATCTTCAAGCCTTTTTTATAGGTGATGATCATAGGAATTTTGGTGCCATCCTTCGAGTTATAAAACACTTGATGTGATTCATAATCTTCAGGGTTAAAATCTATTTCAGGCTTCCAATATTGTTCATAATCACCCGTTTCAACATTGTATCTGTAGGACGAACCTGGTGTATTGTAATTGGTGAACGAAAAATAAAACTCTTTATCCTCTTTTTTTCCACCGAAACCTGAGGCACTACCAAGGCCGGGTAATTTCACCTCCCGCACCAAGTTACCATCATAATCATACTGGAACACTTTTGAAATGGCATCTACCATGTACTCTGCAAAGAAATAGCCTCCACCGGTACTGGGGGAGAGTACGTTCTCTGTTTCCGGGAGAAAATCGACCCAATGATCCGGTGTAGGGTTCGAGGCATCCACGGTTACGATTTTCTGGTTGGGGGCGTTCATATTCGTAACGATGTAGAGTTTAGAACCTACATTATCAATGACATAACTATCGGTTTCCGTATGATCTAGAATAGTCGCCAATTGGTTGTTGGGCTTGGTAAGGTCTTTCAAAAAGAGCTTGTTGCCCGAGGTGGATGTAGCTGCGGAAATTGTCAAATACCTGTTGTCCTCACTGACGCGGGCACCGATATATCGATGTTTTTCTTCCGGTTTGGCACCAAAAATCACCTTGTCATCCTGTTGTGGGGTGCCTAATTTATGATAATAAACCTTGTGTTGGTCTGTCTTTGCAGAAAGCTCACTTCCCTTGGGTTTGTCATAACTGGAATAATAAAAACCGTCATTCCCTTTCCAGGAAATACCGCTGAACTTAATATCGACCAAAGTGTCTTCAACAATCTCCATGGTCTCGGTGTTCAAAACGATGGCTTTGCGCCAATCGCTTCCTCCTTCAGAAATCAAGTAGGTGGCCAATGAACCGTCCTTGGTAAAACTGAGGCTTGCCAAGGAGGTGGTTCCATCCTCCGAGAATGTATTGGGGTCTAAAAACACCTCGGTTTCCCCATCATCTTTTTGACGATAGACTACATATTGGTTTTGAAGCCCGTCATTCTTATAAAAATAGGTGAAGTCACCCTCTTTGAATGGGGAGCCCAATTTTTCGTAATTCCATAATTTTTCAAGACGCTTCTTTAGGTCGGCACGGAACGGGATTTTTTCCAAGTAACCAAAAGTGGTGGTATTTTGTGCTATGACCCAGGCTTCGGTTTCCGGGCTTCGGTCATCTTCAAGCCAACGATAGGGGTCCTTTACTTCTGTTCCATAATATAGATCAACAGAGTCGGCCTTTTTTGTTGTTGGGTAGTCCACGGTTAGAGGTTCTTTTTTGGTTGTGATATTAGTTGTGATATTACATGCACCAATGAGTAATGAAATAACGGGAAATAGGAAAAACTTTTTCATGTCCAACGAAATAAATCGGCCCTAAAATTAGCACAAAAAAACCTTTGGAACTAATAGGGTCCAAAGGTTTTTAGATGGTATGCTATTTTAATGTACCTACTGCATTACACCAACTTGTTTTGAACAAGATATTCAGCGATTTGTATGGCGTTAGTAGCTGCCCCTTTTCTTAGGTTATCGGCTACGATCCACATATTCAACGTATTTCTTTGGGTTTCATCCCTTCGAATGCGCCCTACGAAGACCTCATCCTTATCATGCGCGTATATAGGCATGGGGTAGGTATTTGTATCCGGGTTGTCCTGTACGGTTACCCCAGGGGTATTATTCAATAATTGGCGTACTTCGTTCAGGTCAAAATCATTAAGGAATTCGACATTGACTGATTCTGAATGTCCTCCAGAAGTGGGAATACGAACTGCTGTGGCCGTAACGGAAAAGGTCTTGTCATTGAATATTTTTTGTGGTTCACGGGCCAATTTCATCTCTTCCTTCGTATACCCATTTTCAAGGAAAGTATCACAATGGGGCAATGCATTTCGACCAATGGGATACGGATACGCCATCTCGCCCTGTATGCCGGCGATCTCATTTTCCAATTGTTGTACCGCTTTGACCCCAGTACCTGAAACGGATTGGTAGGTAGATACGATCACCCGTTTCATTTTATATTTTTCATGCAAGGGCGCTAGGGCCAT
>NZ_JBATHS010000210.1:0-6406 GCF_049667165.1 Maribacter sp. | reverse complement strand
CGGAGGATGTGAACTATAGGGACCTTGACGATGACGGGGACGGCATCGACACCCCCAACGAGGACGCCGATCTTGACGGCGACCCCACCAACGACGACACCGATGGTGACGGCACGCCCGATTACCTAGATCCAAACGATGATGATGGTGCCAATATAACGGTATTAAAAATAGATGACTTTTTTGATGAGAATGGCGATGGCCTTTTCCAGGAAGGAGAGACTATTGATTATTCGTTTATAGTAACTAATACAGGTACCGTAGCCATTGGAAATATTACCATTACCGATCCATTGGTCGACGTATTAGGAGGTCCTTTGGCAATATTGGAGCCAGGAGCAATAGATGATACAACTTTTAGGGCAACATACATCATTACCCAAGCGGATATTGATAATGGAAGTTTTAGTAATTCGGCAACTGTAACCGGAGTTGTTCCGGATATTGGTCCAATAAGCAGTCTTTCTGATGATCCAGATGATCCTACCAATAGGGATATTGATGGCGATGGTAATCCTGATGATCCCACTGTGACGATATTTACTGCTGATACATCAATAGATGTGGTTGACGACACGGCCTCCACTGTGGAGGATACCCCTGTTACTGTTGATATTCTGGCGAATGATACAGGTATCCCTGAGGACGGGACACTGACCGTGACCGACCCAGAAAACGGAACCCTTGTGATCAACGATGGTGGTACACCCAATGATCCCAGCGATGATACGGTAACCTATACACCGAATGAAGGTTTTAATGGTACGGACACTTTCGAATATACCGTTTGTGACGCTCAAGAAAACTGCGATACGGCCACGGTGACCGTAACGGTTGGAACACCTCCTATGTTGGATGCTGTAGATGATACAGCCTCCACCGATGAGGACACTCCTACGGATATTGATATTCTGGCGAATGATACGGGTATCCCTGAGGACGGGACACTGACCGTGACCGATCCAGAAAACGGAACCCTTGTGATCAACGATGGTGGCACACCCAACGATCCCAGCGATGATACGGTAACCTATACCCCCGATGCGGGCTACAATGGTACGGACACTTTCGAATATACCGTTTGTGACGCCCAAGAAAACTGCGATACGGCCACGGTGACCGTAACGGTGGGAACACCACCTATGTTGGATGTTGTTGACGATACAGCCTCCACTGAGGAGGATACCCCTGTTACTGTTGATATTCTGGCGAATGATACGGGTATCCCTGAGGACGGGACACTGACCGTGACCGACCCAGAAAACGGAACCCTTGTGATCAACGATGGTGGTACCCCCAACGATCCCAGCGATGATACGGTAACCTATACCCCGAATGAAGGTTTTAATGGAACCGACACTTTCGAATATACCGTTTGTGACGCCCAGGAAAACTGCGATACGGCCACGGTGACCGTAACGGTTGGAACACCTCCTATGTTGGATGCTGTAGATGATATAGCCTCCACCGATGAGGATACTCCGGTTGATATTGATATTCTGGCGAACGATTCGGGTATCCCTGATCTTGATACACTTAGTGTTATGCAGCCGACCAACGGAACTGTGGTTATTAATGATGGTGGTACACCAGATGACCCCAATGATGATACCGTAACCTATACCCCGAATGAAGGTTTTAATGGTACGGACACTTTCGAATATACCATATGCGATGCATTGGAAAATTGTGATACGGCAACGGTTACTATAACTGTAGGCACGCCTTATGCTCAAATAGATGCTGTGGACGATGATTACAGTGGTATTTTTGTCGATGGCACTACGGGCGGTAACGTACCTAATAGTAATATATTTGACAATGATACTTTGGAGGGGGAAGCTTTGGATCCTGAGGATGTGATTTTGACATCCACCCCAACAGAACAATTGACCATTAATCCAGACGGCACTATTGACGTAGCACCTGATACTGCAGAAGGAATTTATACCATAGAGTATTCCATTTGCGAAGTAGCTAATCCAACCAATTGTGATACGGCCATTGTAACAGTTCAGGTAACCATAGCCGAGGAAGAAGCGATTTTGGTCAATCAAATGGTAACTCCCAACGGGGATGGAAGGAATGACTTTTTATTCATAAAAGGGGTTCGTAATGCGAAAAACAATTCCTTAAAGATTTTTAATAGATGGGGAGTTGCGGTATATGAGGGTAAAGACTATAACAACCAAAACAATGTATTCGATGGTAGGTCCAAAGGAAGGTCTACGGTAAGTGCGGAGGATTACCTTCCGTCGGGAATATATTTTTATATCTTTGAATACCAAAAGGATAATAGTAAAAATACTACTGATAGTGGTTATATCTATGTCAGTAAATAACATCTTATACTATTTATGAAATTTAGAAATAACATTGTAGTAGCATTGTTTGCAATACTGACCATTCAGGTGGTATCTGCCCAACAAGATGCCCAGTATACGCAGTACATGTATAATACCATGAGTGTTAACCCTGCATATGCAGGTTCAAGGGGGCAATTAAGCGTAGCCGCATTATACCGCTCGCAATGGGTAGGTTTGGATGGCGCCCCCACTTCCCAAACCTTGAACCTACACTCCCCTATTCGAAACAGTAAGTTGGGTTATGGTATTTCGATCGTAAATGATGAAATAGGAAATGGTGTGGTACAAGAAACGTTTTTCGATGCCGTACTATCCTATACAATAGATGTGTCTCGGGAAGGCAAACTTTCATTCGGCCTTAAAGCTGGCGGTAATTTATTGAACCTCGATTTTCAAGGCCTTCGTAATTTTGATGTTGAACCTGTCAATCAAGATAATATCGAGAATAAGTTTTCGCCAAACGTGGGCGTTGGGGTCTATTACCATACAAATTCTTTCTATGCGGGTCTTTCCGCGCCCAATTTATTGGAGACAAAGCATTTTGACAATAGTCAACAAGATTCCAACGATATTCAGTTTTTATCGAAAGAGCGGATTAATTTCTATTTGATAACCGGATATGTCATTGATTTGAACGGTGACCTGAAGTTCAAACCTGCCTTATTGACCAAGGTTGTAGGTGGGGCTCCCTTACAAGTTGATATATCGGCCAGTTTCTTATACAACGAGAAGTTTTCTTTCGGAGCGGCTTACAGATGGGATGCCGCATTGAGTGCAATGGCGGGTTTTCAGATATCCGATCAGTTGATGTTGGGATTGGCCTATGATAGGGAGACCACTGATTTAGGAGGTACTCAATTTAATGATGGGTCGTTCGAGGTTTTTTTAAGGTATGAATTGGTTAAATCGTTCCGAAACCTGGTATCACCTAGATTCTTCTAAAAGAAATTAAAATGATCAAAAGAAATTTAATAATTGGAATTGTTTTGGCATTCTTGGTCAGTCATACTACGTGGGCCCAAGAAAAGCTTATTACAAAGGCCAACCAGAAGTATCGAGAGTATTCCTTCAGTCCTGCCATCGATATTTACAAAAAGGTTCTTGATAAGGGTTTTGTATCGGCCGATTTGTTGAAGAATTTGGGTAATTCATATTATTTCAATGCGGATTATAAGGAAGCTGCGGAAACTTATAAACGTTTATTGTCTGATTACACTACCGATATCGGGCCAGAATATTATTTCAGGTACTCTCAGACCCTAAAAAGTCTGGGTAATTATGATGAGGCCCAGGATATGATGGACCAATTCAGTGAAAAGACCGCGGATGATGTTCGCGCTGGGATCTTTAAAAGTGAAAAGGATTATTTGGAAGAAATTAAAAAGAATTCCGGCAGGTACGAAATAAAGCCATTTGAATACAACACGCCATACTCTGAATTTGCCACTTCCTATTATAAGAAGGGACTTATTTTTTCATCGGATAGGGATACGGGGAATTTGGCAAAATATAGACACACCTGGAATTCCAAGGACTTTTTGGACTTGTACAAAGTGAATACCGATAGTTTAGATAACGATCTGGTCATTAAATTAGGCGATGATATCAATACTAGATTGCATGAATCGACCTCAGTAGTGACAAATGATGGCAAATACCTTTATTTCACTCGAAATAATTTTAAGGACGGTAAGTATATTACCGATGAAAATGGTATTATCCGATTGAAGTTATTGCGTGCTACCCTCATCGATGGAGTTTGGACGAACATAGAGGAACTTCCTTTCAATAGCGATTCGTATTCCACGGCACATCCCACTTTCAGTCCCGATGGGAAAACAATGTATTTCGCTTCCGATATGCCCGGTTCCTATGGTCAATCGGATATTTTCCGTGTTGCAGTGTACAATGATGGCAAATTCGGAACGCCGGAAAATCTGGGAAATACCATTAATACGGAAGCCCGGGAGACTTTTCCCTTTGTGACTTCAGAGAATGTACTATATCTATCCTCTGATGGCCATCCAGGACTTGGTGGGCTCGATGTATTTGCTACAAAGATCGATTCGGACGATTATAAAGGTGCTGTTGTGAATGTAGGGGAACCGGTAAACAGCAAAATGGACGATTTTACCTTCGTGTTCAAGGAAGATACCAGAACAGGGTATTTCGCATCTAATAGGGATGGGGGCCAAGGGGCGGACGATATCTATTCCTTTGTAGAAACCATACCCTTGAAACTTGTTTGTGATCAAGCCATATCAGGTACTGTAAGGGACAAAATCACCAATGAGGTTTTGGTTGGGGCAACGGTCAAGATTATTGATGAGAACAATAATGAAGTCTTGACGACCATTACGGATTCTGAAGGGGCGTATAGATTGTCGGCAGACTGTAATCGAGGAAATTTCGTAAGGGCCCTAATGCAAGGGTATGTGCCTTCAGAAGAGTATTTGGGGAAATCCGATGGTAAGCCCAATATCATTGATTTCTATTTGGAACGGGATCAGGTTACGGCAGGGTTCGGTGATGATTTGGCCAAATTACTGCAATTGAGTACCATCTATTTTGATTTTGATAAGTACAACATTCGTAAGGATTCGGAGATAGAGGTTGAAAAGGTAATTGCCGCTATGGAAAAATACCCAAGCCTTAAAATCAAGGTGAATTCACATACCGATAGCCGCGGACGTGATGCCTACAATCTTTGGTTATCGCAAAAAAGGGCAGAGTCAACAGTAAATTATATGATATCAAAAGGCATCTCCGAAGATCGATTAAAAGGCGAAGGCTTTGGGGAAACCAAATTGGTGAACCATTGTGAAAATGGGGTACGCTGTTCAGCAATTGAGCATGAAAAAAACCGCAGATCAGAATTTATTATTTTAGAATAATTATTTAGGATATAATATATAAATGCTGTTGTGAGAACAACAGCATTTATGTTTTTTAGGATTTCAATTTACCCGTTTACAGGGTGTTCATCGACGAAATTACCTTTTCGAAAGTCGTTTTTTATTTCTTATTTTATTCTTGCTCACACCACAATTGCCGTTATTCACTATCCCTTTAGGCTACTATACAACAAATTTTAGGTGTGTAGCAACTCCTTATCTACTTTTAACCTGGATTACTTATGCACTTAAGATTGAAGAAAATAGAAATTATTGAGGACATGATATTCATAATAAAATATTTCGCAAAACTATTGCAAAAGCTAAGCCTAAACCTAAAAGTTTAATTTTCAACCCCATGAAATTTCATCTTATGGCCAAATTCTTATTGTTAATAAAGATTGTTTTCGTTCCAGTTTTCGGATGGATGATAAAGACGCGCCAAACAATCAGCAATAGAAACTTTGTTGCCACATGCCTCTTCATGTTTACTCTTTTGATTAGCATTAATGGTTATGGACAAGTAACAGTGACTTCCCAGGTTTCGGATGACAATGATGATGCTGAGGAACGAGTGTCTGACGGGAATATGAGTAGGGGGAGCTCCGATTTGGAGTTGACTAGTGATGGAGGAACTAACCAATTGGTAGGTTTACGATTTAGGAATATCAACGTTCCACAGGGAGCAACTATCGTTAGTGCTGATATTCAGTTCACTGTCGACGAAACCGATTCTGGTTCAACATCCGTCGTTATAAGGGGGCAGGACGCAAATGATCCAGGGAATTTTTCAAATAGTGATGACGATATATCCGACAGAACATTGACCTCAGCTTCGGTGGCCTGGAACAATATTCCAGCTTGGAATTCCGTAGGTCAGTCAGGAGTCGACCAACAGACTCCAAACCTAGGTACCATTGTACAGGAAATCGTAAATCGGGGAGGTTGGAGTAGCGGGAATGCTATGGTTTTTGTAATTACGGGTTCAGGTGAACGTACAGCCGAATCCCATGATGGCAGTTCCTCACGGGCACCGGTGCTTACAATCGTTTATTCCACTGGCCCAGCAATAAGCATAGGCGATGTTACTGTAAACGAAGATGATGGTACCGCGGTGTTCACGGCTACCCATATTGGCACAAATAC
>NZ_JBATHS010000209.1:0-4862 GCF_049667165.1 Maribacter sp. | reverse complement strand
TCTCGATGAAAAGATGAACATGCTATCCCCTGTTCCCGGTTATCAAAAACCGAAACCCTTTTTGAATATAGCCCGATATTTTGGGGACAATATTTATTTGGAAAAAGATTGGGAGACCTATAGTGGCTCGGGAAAATAAAAAAGAGCCACATTTCAATGGCTCTTATTCAATACATATAATCCAAATCTATTCTATTTACCTACTATAATTCGGTGACTCCTTTGTAATGGTCACATTATGGGGATGGCTTTCGTTTATCCCACTAGCAGTTATCTTAATAAATCGTCCATTTTCCTTTAAAGCCTCAATATCCTTTGCACCACAGTAGCCCATTCCGGCACGAAGACCCCCGACAAATTGATGGATGCTCTCATAGAGTTCCCCCTTATAAGGCACTCGACCAACGATACCCTCGGGTACCAATTTTTTGATATCATCCTCCACGTCTTGAAAATAACGGTCTTTGGATCCCTTGTTCATGGCCTCTACGGAACCCATACCGCGATACGATTTAAACTTTCTTCCTTCGTAGATAATGGTTTCCCCAGGGGATTCTTTCGTACCTGCCAATAAAGAGCCCAACATAACGGTATCGGCTCCTGCAGCTAACGCCTTGGGAATATCACCTGTATAACGGATTCCACCATCGGCTATAACGGGAACACCACTGCCCTTGATCGCCGCTGCAACTTCCAAAACCGCAGAAAATTGGGGAAAACCTACCCCTGCGACCACTCGGGTAGTACAAATCGAGCCCGGTCCGATCCCTACTTTTACGGCATCTGCCCCTGCGGCTACCAAATACTTAGCGGCTTCCGCTGTGGCGATATTTCCTACAATGACATCAAGTTCTGGGAATTTCTTTTTTATTTGCTTCAGTATGTCGACCACACCCTTGGTATGACCATGAGCGGTATCAATGACGACCGCATCCACACCAGCCCCGACCAAGGCTTCGGTCCTGTGTAAGGCATCCTCGGTGACCCCAATGGCCGCCGCTACCCGTAGTCGACCGTATTGATCTTTGTTCGCGCTGGGTTTCTGCGTTAATTTCGTAATATCCCTGAATGTTATCAAACCTACCAATTTATTATTGGCATCAACAACAGGCAGTTTTTCAATTTTTTTATCCTGTAAAATATCTTCGGCCTGCTCTAAGGAAGTACCTTCCCCGACGGTAACCAAGTTTTCCGAAGTCATTACTTCCGATAGAGGCCGCTCATTGTTCTTTTCAAAACGTAGGTCCCTATTTGTAACAATACCGATTAATTTACCCTGATCATCCACTATGGGTATACCGCCAATACTGAACTCTCTCATATTGGCCTTTGCATCCTTGACCAAGGCGGTGGAGGGTAAGGTCACCGGATCCAATATCATGCCACTTTCAGCGCGTTTCACTTTACGCACCTTCAAGGCCTGCTGTTCAATGGTCATATTTTTGTGCAGTACCCCAATGCCCCCCTCTTGGGCAATGGCGATAGCCATCCGGGATTCCGTAACGGTATCCATGGCCGCTGAGACAATAGGCACATTTATCGTAATATTCCGTGTGAATTTGCTCTTGATACTTACTTCTCGAGGCAGTACTTCCGAAAAGGCAGGCACGAGGAGAACATCATCATATGTTAAACCTTCGCCGAGAATCTTGTTTAGGTGGGCTTTCATGCAATTAAGGATTAATTGCGTGCAAATATAGTATTTTTAATACTAACTTTTCGCTACGTTATGATTTAATGGATTGCTGTCTTTTTTTTGGTCAATTGATATAAAACCGTAAGGGAGGAAACCATGAATGTCATGGTCATCAAAATACCCGAGAAAATGACGACATACTTCATCCAAAGGATACCACTCCACAAGAAATAAATGCCTCCAAAGGTGAGTATAACAGATAAGAAAGGTTCAACCGTAAGAAACAGCTTTGCACTTCTCGGTAGTTGGGTCATCCAAACCAGTGCGCCCAAAAGGAAAAAAATCAGGGACATTGAAAGAATATGGGTATGTACAATGGTCAGCATTTCCCGATTGCTTTTTTTGAACTTCATAAGCGCTGCATTTTCATCATCCTCATTCCCGAGATAATTTTCCTCGATACCGGCAGGTCCTACGGAGCTGGTTTCATTTACAAAGAGAAGACCGGTGTAAAAACCAATGGAAAGCACTACCACAAAGGATGCAATGAAAATCTTTATCTCTTTGGGAAAGGTCGAAAGCAGCCCATTGTATGCACTCATAAAACTAGATTTTGCTGTAAAATTCCTATGGTCTGCAAGAGTTCGTCTATGGCGTTGGTCATTGCCCGCACGGAAATCGTCGCTCCGGCAATGCCATCGATATTTCTTTCATGATCCACACGGTCGCCGGCAGTTTTCCCAAGAAATTGTTTCAGCCAACGTTTACTTCCAATTTCGCCACCATATTCCTCACGGTAGACCAATACTTTGGAATGTACGATCTTAAGATCGGGGTCAAAAACAATCAAAAAGTCAAATTCGGCAGCCTTACTTGGTGCCTTACCAACGAAACAATAACCCAAATGAAGATTATTGTTTGTCAATTCAAAGAAATTTTCCCCATCGATCTTTTGGGGCAAACGGGCATTCAAAGTGTCCGAAACCCGTATTGGGCTCAATTGAAAATCATTCTGCAAAAAAACTTTTTGCAGTTCTTTCAACACCTTCTTCTCAATATTCTTGGGCAATCCAAAGCCGAACAAAAATAAGCACATGATCAGAGACGACACGATTAATGGAAATGGCTTTTGCATAACGTAAAAATATCAATTTAGAATGAATCTCAATAGTAGGGATTTGTTATATTTTACACAGCCCAGCGAACTTTTATTAAATAAGGCATTTGCGCTGGAATCAAAACCAAACACCTATACCGAAATTCAATCGGTCTTTAACATCATTCGTATCCGCAGAATTGCTTCTAAACTGGTAATCCCCTTTTAATACCACTCCAGGAGCCAGATGATAGGTAAGCCCCGTTGTAATATCCGTTCTATCATAGGCCTCATTATCTGCCAATGAACCAGCCGTATCTGCATGGGTATCGTAGGTTTCATAGCGGGCGAAGGCAAATAATTTTTGCTCATTTTGGATGGGAAGAATATTGAAAGCACCTTCAACATACCACCCTTGCAAGGCACTGCCTAAATCCGCTCCTGTTAAGGTATTGTAGGCTTCAGTGTCCGTTAGGGATGCATAAATAAATTGACCACGAGCCGTAAAACGATCATAGGCATATCGGGCATCGAGTCCTACCATTGAAATACCAATATTTGCTCCTTCAATATTCTCGATATCATCAGCGGCCTGTGTTTTGCCAAAATAGGTAGACAGTCCAAAACGCAATCCTGGAATACCATAATAATCCAATTTCGTGGAAAAGGTCGGACTGTCGATGGTAGATTTTATCCCTTTCTGACGACCGCCCCGCAGACCATCAGAACCCCTTAAAACTCCGGAAATACCACCTTCACCATCCCCTAATGTGGATTTAAACCCATTAAATAAATAGGCCTGGTAGCCTAAGGAAATTTCATTGAAGCGACCATTGACACCAATCCCCAATTCTCGCCAAGTAGTGGGTACGATAACATTGTCAAGCTCAGGCCTTTCAGTTCCATTGAATGTTGTGGGTTCATGAAACTCGTTTATGATGCCCATCGGCACCAACATAAGTCCACCTCTTAAATTTACATTATTACCGATATTATAATTTACGAATGCTTGTTCCACAAAAATCTCATCAACATGTTCGAGTTCGATTTCTGTGACAAATTGGGTTTTATCATTAAAGCGATACCCCACAAGCAATACCAATCGTTGTACATCCAATTCACCATTATCCCCATTGGGTTGGTTATATAACATCTCACCGTAGGCACCCATGGTAACGGCGGACGCATAATTACCGGACAATAAACGCTGTGCGGCATTCAACTGTTTTTGTGGGTTCAAGGTGATGGAATCGGTTGTTGTTTGGGCCACTAAAAAATTAGTCGCCAAGGAGATTAAAATAAATAGTGACTTCTTCATTGCTTGGTTGTTTTTATTTGGTCTTATTATAGATAATGTGATAACAGACAACAAAATTAAGACCTATTTTGAGGTATGCAAATTTTATTTATAATAATTCTAAATAACTATAAAGAGGAGGTCATTCGCTACACCGGGAAACGAAGCAAGGGGCTTCTACCGTTATTTATATACAGAAAAAAGTTCGGTGGCCTTATTATAGGCGGCTTCAAAAGTCATCCAATGCACATTGGTATCAACTTTTTGGGCCGTAAAAAAGGATAGCATTTTCTCGGTGGGCATATTGCCCGTCAATTCGTCCTTGGCCATAGGGCAGCCACCGAAACCCTGCACGGCCCCGTCAAACCTTCGACAGCCAGATCTATAGGCCGCTTCAATCTTTTCGTGCCATTTCATGGGCGTCGTGTGCAAATGTGCACCAAATTCGATATCAGGGTACTTCGGAATCAGATTTGAAAACAGGTATTCGATAGTATTCGGGGTTGAGGTGCCCACCGTATCGGAAAGCGATAAAATACGGGCGCCCATTTCCGCCAATCTTTCCGTCCACTCCCCAACAATGTCAACATTCCAAGGGTCACCATAGGGATTTCCAAATCCCATGGAAATATAGGTCACTACTTCCTTATCATTGGCTTTTGCAATTTGCAATATCTCACGCAATATTTCGACCGATTGTGCTATCGTCTTATGGGTATTACGCATTTGAAAATTTTCGGATATGGAAAATGGGTATCCCAAATAATCGATCTCTTTATGCGCCACGGCAGATTCGGCCCCTCTGACATTCGCCACAATGGCCAATAATTTGC
>NZ_JBATHS010000208.1:0-6150 GCF_049667165.1 Maribacter sp. | reverse complement strand
CATTGACTTTAGCTTTTCAAGAATCATTCTGGACCTAGCTTTATAGGCAGCACTACCCGATGCGTAATTTTGTTCCAATACCAATTTCAATTCGGGGTGGATCCAATCGAATTTATGACCCAAAAGTAGTAATGAGGTCATTGCATAGGCCTTGGCAGCCACTTTGTAATCTCCTATCAGCCAATCAAAACATGCGATTGACATGAGTTCAAGATGCCCATGGGTCAATGTGGTTTTAACTTTGTTCATCTTTTTTGAAAAGTAGGCCTTGGTCAGAAATTCACAGATTTTAGCCATAGGGCGAACGGATGAATCGAGATTCAGGTTTCTTATATTTTGGGTAAAAAGGTCGATATAGGGTAAGAGCAAGTCCAGATTTTGTTTTGCCACATATTCCAAGATCCAGCATGCCTTGTACGAAATAGGGTCTTGGCCTTTAAAGGCGATTTTGAACAATGGTGATACTATCTCCGGAGAGTCCAAAACCAAATTCGCCATTTGCATACGCTTTTTCCGTGTTGCATTGACGTAATCCAAAGATTGGGTCAGTTCGTCTTGAGTCACAATTATTTGTATTTTTACTTAAATATTCGCCCCAATGAAAATAGTGAAAAAAATGGCAATTATATTGCTGTTGGTGTTGCTTGCTATGCAGTTTTATCGCCCCCCAAATAATTTTTCCCAAGGCGACCATACAGTTAATTTCAGTGTAGAAACCAATCCTAGTAATGAGGTACGGGCTATTTTAAGAAATGCCTGTTATGATTGTCATAGCAATAACACCCAATATCCATGGTACAATACAATTGCCCCGATATCGTATTGGTTGTACGACCACGTGGAAGGAGGAAAGGAGGCGATGAACCTATCAACTTGGGGTGATTATACAACCCGAACGAAAAGCCAGATGCTCGGTAAGGTCATTGAAGTAATCGAAAATGATGAAATGCCTTTAAAACCCTATACATGGATGCATTCCGAGGCCAAACTGACATCGCAGCAAAGGCAGGCGGTTATCGAGTGGGCCAAACGTTCTAGGGTACTTTATGAATTAAATCAGCAACCACGCTAGGCACGCCTTTGGTCGCATTTTCAGGAATTACCAGCAGCTTTTTTTCAGGATCGCTTGCCATTGATGGTCGTGGATCTATAAAATATATAGGTGTTTTTGGGGCTATAAAATTAATCAGGCTAGCCGCCGGATACACTTGCATTGATGTACCGACTATCATCAATAAATCTGCTGAGGAGGTTAGTTCGATGGCTTTTCCCATCATGGGAACCTCTTCACCAAACCAAACAATATGGGGGCGCAATTGCTGCCCCTTTTCACAGAGGTCACCCACTACCAGGTCCTTTTGCCAAGGGATTGGCCGGCCTCCACCCGCACTACGGACTTTAAGAAGTTCCCCATGTAAATGTAAGACTTGGGTACTCCCGGCCCTTTCGTGAAGGTCATCCACATTCTGGGTAATAATGGTTACGTTAAAATAGGCTTCAAGAGCGACCAGAGCCTTGTGCGCCTCATTTGGGGATACTTCCAATAATTGTCGCCTCCGCTGGTTATAAAAATCCAATACCAATGTCGGATTTCTCGAAAACCCCTGGGGTGAAGCCACTTCCATTACATCGTGTCCCTCCCATAAACCATTGGCATCCCTGAACGTCTTTAGACCGCTTTCAGCACTGATACCGGCTCCCGTGAGTATGACCACATTCTTTATCATTTTATAAAAATAGACTTTTTATTATATTCGGTCTATGATAGACCAGCAACTTTTAGCCTACCTAGAGGGGTTTATTTCCGTTGAAAGAAAGGAACGTTTTCAACACGTCCTGGAAGAGCGGACCAATTTCATCACCGTTGCCATCGAAGATGTTTTTCAACTGCATAATACGAGTGCAGTAATACGAAGCTGTGAGGCTTTTGGGATACAGACCGCTCATGTCATAGAAAGCCGTTTTGGCAAACGTTTGGATAAAAACATCGCCATGGGGGCACAACAATGGGTAGATGTGCATCGGCATGAAACTACTGGGTCCTGCATATCGTACCTGAGAGGCGAAGGGTACCAAGTCATCGCTACCACACCGCATGCCGAATCTAGTCTCCTAGAGGATTTCGAACTCACAGAACGAACGGCTTTGTTTTTCGGAACCGAAAAAGAAGGGTTAAGTGAGGAAGTACTTCACGACGCTGATCACCTTTTGAAAATTCCCATGGTCGGTTTTACCGAAAGTTTGAACATTTCGGTTTCGGCAGCCATTATACTGCAACATCTAACCACTAAAATGAAACGGCAAGGTCTGCCCTGGCAATTGTCGGAAAACGAAAAATTGGAGAAACAACTTGATTGGACAAAAAAATCAATCAAGAGTATAGCTGATATTTTATCTAGATATAACGAACGAAAGTAATTTTTCACTATATTTAATAACAACCAATCAATTGATATCCAAATGTATACACTACTTTATATTTTAGTCGGGTTTGTGGTTCTCATTTTGATCTTGGCCATGATAGCCCCCAAAACCTACGAAGTTTCACGCAGTATTTCGATTTCAAAACCTGTTTCGGAAGTTTTTGAATATTTACGATTTTTAAAGCATCAGGATGAATGGAGCCCTTGGGGTAAAAGAGATCCCAATATGGTAAAGGAATTTACAGGAAAGGATGGGGAGGTCGGTGCCGTTAGTCGGTGGAAAGGCAACAAAGAGGTAGGCGAAGGGGAACAGGAATTAACCGGAATTACCCCAAACAAGGAAGTAAGATCTCAATTGCGCTTTTTAAAACCATGGAAATCACAGTCTGATGCTTATCTCCGTGTTTCGGACGAGGGCAGTGGGGCAACCAAAGTGACTTGGGGTTTTACGGGGAAGAATAAATTTCCTATTAGTATTATGATGTTGTTCATGAATATGGACAAAATGGTCGGTAAGGATTTTGAAGAAGGGTTACAATCGCTTAAATCGAAACTGGAAAATTAGGACCATGCGTATAAGATATGCGAAGATGGTGTAAGAGCCGTGCAACTCTCTTGAATCATGGTTAGGCATTTTGTAGGGTAGGTCTTCAGTAAAAAGATCATTGGTTGATCATGAAAAGTATATCCCTGTGCTACGATGGACCACCGATATACGTTCCTTGTACAGACCTTGTTATTTAAATGGACCGGGTTGAAGGGCTACAGGTGAAATACTGCGGTCAAAAACCGAAATCGGAGGCGGACATGGTTTTATGGCCTTGGTAAAGGATACAGAGGGTAACAGGATCGCACTTCACTCCTTGAAGTAATCTACACATAAAAAATCGCAACTTCGGCTCGAGCGCAAAATCTAATGGGGAGTAATGTAGTGCCTATACCTTTTGACACGTACATTTGGGATATTATATTGGAATACCAGCCCTTTACATATTTTCCGCTTCCATTGGGTGTCGTTAAAGGAATTCCAAAAAATGTCACCTGCCCGCCATGGGTATGCCCCGACAAAATAATTGGCTTTATATTCATCTCAGAACTAAGCTCGTCTATAGAACTTCGATAGGCCGGGCAATGGTTTAGAACGAGGGAGGTCAATGTTCTATCGATATTTTCGCAAGCCATCATAAAATCTGGTTGACCCCAAACTAAATCATCTATACCCAGAATATTGATTTTCCTAAATTTGGTTTCCATTACGAATGACTCGTTTATTAAAAGCATACCATTGTACGCCTCATACGTTTCCCTCAATACATTAAGATCGATACGGCCAGAATATTCCTTGTTTCCTAAAATAGCGACTTTTCGGATGTTTGGGTCAAGAAGGGATAAGAACTCTTTCAACACTGGAATTAGTGAATTTCTTGTTATCGAATCCCCTGTTAGTAAAAGTACATCAGGGAGTTCTTTATTGATTCGTTCAGCAATGGACCTATGTGCCGATTTGATTTTTTTGAGGTGAAGATCACTCAATTGTATGGCTTTAATCTTATTCTTGTTACCCTTGGAAACATCAAAGGTATTCCATTCAATAAAATTATGTTCGAACCAAAAAGCATCGAATAACACAATGCCAACAATACCAAAAAAAAGCTTACTTAAAAAGCTTCTTCTATTTAATTTCATTTAATCAAAAATTTAGGATTTTTTAATCGAATATTGGTATTGTCAATCTTTTCAAGGTAATCATCTACCAACAAACCAAACTATTGGACCAATTCCAATAAAGCGATGTCATAGTCACTTTCAAAGATGGCCTTGCCGTTCTGCACTTCGACATGGGTTTCTGAATAGGTGTCATAAAGCTTGGTACCGTCGCCAAAGAAGCCCTTGACCCACAGCGATTTTTTTCCTATTGGCAGGTCTAATCCCACCACGACTTTGTCCTTAAAGTCCTCATCGATATAGGTTCTACTAAAGACGTATGGTTTTTTGGCAAGCCTTAGATGTTTGCCCGCCCCAATCGCCGGATGGTTTCTTCTGAATTTACCTAATTTTTGCCAATGCGATAAGATATTCTTCGTATCGGGCAAACTGTCTTGGTCTTCCCAGTTCATGAACGATCGTAAGGTCGCATCGCCAACGGTACCCTCTATGGTCAAGTCCCTGGACGATTCATCGCCATAATAGACTTGGGATGCACCAGGAGTTAGTAAAAGTACATTGGCTGCCCTGATGGGTTTCTTACGGTCTTTGTCATAGGGAGAGCTATCATCATGTGATGTAAGATAGTTTAAAACGCTTTTCCCATTGAGTTTGGAGTGAAGGATCGTGCTGTATTTTTTGAAGATTGTTTCATAATCCTTGTCGGCATCATTTTTTAACTCAAAATTGATCAAGCTTTTGAATCCATGGTCAAAATAATCCACCTTTTTATCACCGAAATCAAATTGTCGACCACTGGAGATATTATATCCATACACTTCCCCTACCATATAAAAAGGATTGTCGTCCAATACGTCGTTAGGGTGCTTATTTTTCCAGGATTCAAAAGCTATGGAAGCCTCTTTATAAAGCTCCGACCATGCATTCTCGTTGACGTGTTTTACGGTATCTACCCTAAACCCATCGATGCCATAATTATTTACATAATCCGCCAACCATTTTATAATATAGTAACGGGGTGCCCTGGGATATCCCGTGCGGTCAAAGAACAATTGTAGTTCATCGAGTTCATTGCTTAAACGCCCTTCGTCTTTCCATTTGGCCAAAAGGGCATCGGGTAATTCAACAGCCTCGTTCGACGCTGTGAGTATGTCTGGAAGATTGTGGACCAAAGTACATGCTGTTGTGTTTTCATAGGTGGTGAACTCACAAATAGGTTCGGTTCTGACCCACTCTTCAGGCCAAACGGGATCTTTTGATGTAACCGGACCTGTATGGTTCAAGACCACGTCCATCAATATGCGGATCCCATTTTTATGGGCCGTCTTCACTAATGTCTCAAGCGCTTTCCGTGTTCCGAAATTGGGATCCAATGACGTCCAATCCTTGGCCCAATACCCATGGTAGCCATAGGTGTTCCCTGTAGTTTCATCGGTATCACCATGTATTTGTTCTACAACGGGGGTAAACCAAATGGCATTGATGCCAAGGTCTTTGAAATAACCATCCTGAATTTTCTGTGTGATCCCCTCCAAGTCCCCTCCCATAAAACCTCTAAGAAGACCGGTTTCATTGGTCCTTTCAAAATTCACATCATTGTTGATGTCCCCATTATTAAAGCGGTCGGTAAGTAAAAAGTAGATGTTCGCACCTTCCCATACGAAGGGAGTGGTTTCCTTTATTTCCGGTTGATTCTGATTGATCGTGATTTCAGGTTGTTCTACCGCTTCTTTTTTTTCTAATTTACAAGCGTTGAGGATAGCCAGTACCAAAACCCATACGAACAGTCGATGCATAGTTGTCTATTTTGGCTAAAGCTATAAAATGCAGTGGTAAATAGAAAATTTATTTCTTTCTATTTAGCACTTTGAATTCTTCATAGCAACTACTAATGGCATCTAGGATCTGTAAATCGTTCGCCGTGCTTATAAAAGACTTGGAATAACTACAGTTATTCAGGATGTCCTCGATATCGACTTTTTCGATTTGAAGCAGTTCGGTAAGTGTTTCCCTATCGAATTTAGAGGCAAGAAGGTCCCGTATGGCGTCATCCTCCTTGACC
>NZ_JBATHS010000207.1:0-6735 GCF_049667165.1 Maribacter sp. | reverse complement strand
AATGATGGGTTTCAGGACCTTTACCTATTGAACTATGGCCCGAATGTATTTTACCATAATAATGGGGATGGTACTTTTAGTGACCAAACCGCAAAACTGGGCCTCGCAGGACCTGAAATGTTGAATGGTTATACCAAGTGGAGTATCGGGGTTTCTTTTTGGGATTACAATAATGATGGAAGAATGGATGCCATGGTGGGCAACTTTCTAGCCTTTGACCCCAACTATATTTCAACCCAAACCCCTGGGATGATGCCACACCCTTCAGAATATAAGGGGCAAGCATCCATATTGTACAGACAAAGGACCGATGGCACGTTTGAGGATGTCACCCAAAAGGAGAACCTCTACTATCCAGATTCAAAATGTATGGGGTTGACCGTTTATGATTACGATGAGGATGGGGATATGGATATTTTTCAGGCCAATGACCATCAGATGAATTTTTTGTTCAAAAATGAGAACGGCATCTTTAAGGAGGTAGGTGTCGGCAGCGGGGTGGCTGTCAACAGTCAGGGGCAGGTAACCGGTTCTATGCATGGTACCATTGGTGATGTTGATGGTGATGGATTGATCGACATACTTGTGGCGGATTTGAAATACGGAGCTTTATACCGAAATTTGGGCGGAGGTTTGTATCAGGATATAACCGAATCAAGCGGTGTTGCAAGGGCCTTGGCAGGAAAGGGAAGCTGGGGCACTGCATTTTTTGATTATGACAATGATGGCGATCTGGATATTATTTCTGCGAACGGAACCGCAGAAGAATTAATTTTGCAGTATCCGGTGTTGTTGGATAATGATGGAAAAGGGAATTTCAAGGATGTTGGACAGCAAGTTAGCCCCTATTTTTCAACCAAACGCTCAGGTAGAGGTTTGGCCATTTGGGATTATGATAATGATGGTGATTTGGATGTTGTCATTTCACATGTCGACCTTATGGCAACCCCAACGCTATTGCAAAACAATGGGGGTAACGAAAATAACTGGCTCGGTTTAAAATTAACCGGCGAAAAAGGGCTGGCATCCGGTATTGGCGCCAAGATTACGTTGCATACTGGGGATAAAGAGCTGGTACGCATAAATCAATGGGCCACTGGATATTTATCCAATAATGAACCCCGGATCCATTTTGGTCTGGGCAAATTAGGACCTATAAAAGAGCTGGAAATAAAATGGCCCAATGGGGAGGTAGAATCATATCATTCCATAGAATCCAATCAATACCTGACCATTAAGCAAGGAAAAGGAATCGTAAAAGAATAAAATCAAAAATATAAAACGCAGAAAAATGAACAGTATGTATGTTAGTAAGGTGGTAGACCTCACCGATCATGATAAGAACATAATCTACAACATGTCGCACGAAGAAGCGGTAGCGGTAGTCAAAACAGGCGATGTCGAGGCTGTTCGCAAAATTGACGGACAGTTTTCCTTGGTTTCGGTAGAGGGAAAAACAATACGAATGGCCCGGTCAATAGGGCGTCCGCTGCGGTATTTTATCGCAAAACGTGCCGTTGGGCCTCAATTGGTCATTGCAGAACGTATAGACGTGATCTATAATTACCTTAAGGAAGAAGGAATGGAAGACCAGTTCCACCCTTCGTATACGCGCATGGTACCGGCCCATTATATCACTAAAATAGAATTATTGGGTTGCCCGGACCCCAACCCGGTTTATACAAGGTTCTTTACCCCAGAACGCAACGCCTATAAAGCCGAAACTATAGAAGAAATAGGCAAGGACTATATTGCTTCCGTTTATAAGGAGATCAAGAAATGGCTGCAATTCAGGGCAACATCAGGACCTATCGGTGTAACTTTCTCCGCAGGAATAGATAGTGGTTCGGTGTTTCTTTTAACCTACCATGCCTTAAAGGAATTAGGCGAAAGTCCATCCCGGCTTAAAGCCTTTACCCTGTCTATAGATGGGGATGGGGCCGATTTGCTTCAGGCCCGTGAGTTTTTACAAAAATTGAACCTCGAACTTTTCTTGGAACCCATAGCATTGGATTATGATGCGTTGGATTGGAAAGAGGCGATCCAAGTGGTCGAAGATTACAAACCTTTGGATATTCAATCGGCAACAATGAACCTGGCCTTGCTAAAAGGCATTAGAAACCGCTATCCAGACTGGAAATATATCATTGATGGGGATGGTGGGGATGAGAACCTTAAAGATTATCCTATTGAAGAAAATCCTGAATTAACGATACGAAGCGTATTGAACAATTTAATGTTGTATCATGAAGGTTGGGGTGTTGAATCGATAAAGCATTCATTAACGTACTCTGGCGGTCTTAGTAGGGGGTATATGAGAACATTTTCTCCAGCCGACCTGTTGAATTTTGAAGGGTTTAGTCCATTTACCCTGCCCAATGTCATCGAAATATCAGAAGGCATCCCCTATATAGATATGACAGATTGGGATCATCAAAAACTCTATGACCTAAAAGGCCAAATCGTATTTGAAGGAGTAAAGGCGGTGACCGGTATGGAAATGCCCATCTTTGAAAAAAGAAGGTTTCAACACGGTGCCGCTTCAAAAACTGATTTTGACAAACATTTTCCCGAAAAAGAAATAACGTATAGAAAACAGTTTTTATCAAAATATGAGTAGAGGTTCCGTAACTATTTCCAATAACAAACGAATAGTTTCTGAACGGGGTGATAAAAATAAGGTAGACCAAAATCGCCCCTATGCCTGGTTGGTTGAAAAAGAACGAAGTCTATCGGGTATCATTGACGATACGGCCATTATTTTCCTTACGAACAAGGAGTGCCCGTTTAAATGCCTCATGTGTGATCTTTGGAAGAATACCACTGACCAATCAGTGCCCATAGGGGCAATTCCTGGACAAATAGCTTGGGCCCTGGCCCAAATGCCACCGGCCAAACATATTAAATTATATAACAGCGGAAGTTTCTTTGATGAAAAGGCCATACCGGTAGCGGATTATAAGGCAATCGCCTTGTTGTTGGAAAATTTCGAAACCGTCATTGTCGAATCACACCCCAAATTCATTACCGAAAAATGCCTTCGCTTTCGGGACATGCTTAAACCGGAACTTCATGTAGCCATAGGTTTGGAAACGGCGAACCCTGACGTTCTTGAAAAACTGAATAAGCAAATGACCACTGGGGATTTTTGTGAATCGGTGGGATTTCTATCACAAAATGACATTAAATCAAGGGCCTTTATTCTGCTTAGGCCTCCGTTCCTGTCAGAGGATGAAGGTATTTATTGGGCCAAAAAATCGATTGATTTTGCCTTTGAATGCGGTGTGGAATGCTGTACCGTGATTCCCGTTCGAGGCGGAAATGGGGCCATGGAGCTTTTACATGAAGCGGGGCAATTTGAAGCTCCCAAAATCCAATCTTTGGAAACTGTCCTGGAATATGGCATCAAGCTTGGGTCAGGGCGCGTTTTCGCCGATATTTGGGACTTGTCCATCTTTTCCAACTGTAACCTCTGTTTGGAAGAAAGAATCAAAAGATTAGATCAGATGAATTTGACACAAGCAATTGGGGAAGGAATTGCATGTGCCTGCGATTTAAAACATTAGACAGCACATTTTTATGGTCCCTTTTCCATTCCCAAAAAATAGTGCTTACAACGCGCTGTTTAAAGAACGTTCAGCCTGAATTGCAGCAATGCACAATCGGCATAAACTCCGGCAAAAATCATATTTTATAAGGCATTTAGTCGTAAATTTATTGGCCAAAATGACCTATTTGAAATGATGGATAATCGTGTATTCCAATTTTTTATTTGCTTATTGATCATCAACAGTTCTTGTACGAAAGATGTAAATAAGGAGAAGATATTTGAAACTTTGGATGCTTCAAGAACTGGAATAACCTTTAATAATGTTCTAACCGAAAACGACACGGTAAACTATTTCACCTTTCCGTATATGTATGAAGGGGGTGGTGTTGCTGCTGGGGACATCAATAATGACGGCCTTGTAGACCTCTATTTTACAGGCAATCAGGTCGCCAACAAATTATATCTGAACAAGGGAAACCTACAATTTGAGGACATCACCGATAAGGCAGGGGTGGCAGGTGACCATCGATGGTATACCGGGGTGACCATGGCCGATGTCAATGGTGATGGCTTTTTGGATATTTATTGCTCCGTTGGTGGTCCCCACGAGCCTAGACTGAACCAACTGTTTTTAAACAACACCGATGGCACATTTGTCGAAAAAGCATCGGAATTGGGAATTATGGATCCCGGCGACACAGTTCAAGGCACTTTTTTTGATTATGATAAGGATGGTGATTTAGATCTATACGTGGCAAATTATCCGCCCACAAGCTTTACTACCCCTCCTTTCGTATATACCCACCTCATGAAAGACACCAAAGACATTCAAAGTGATCATCTGTACCGAAATGAGGGCGACAGATTTACAGATGTGACTACCGAGGCAAAACTTAAGAATTTCGGATTGACCCTTAGTGCCACCGTCGGGGATTTGAACAATGATACCTGGCCGGACTTATATATCTCGAATGATTTTGTATCACCGGATTTCATGTATATTAATAATGGAGATGGCACTTTTAAGGAAGTACTTAAAGACGCAACCGCACAGACAGCATACTATGGCATGGGCGCGGATATTTCGGACATTAACAACGACGGTTATTTGGATATTTGTCAGGCAGATATGGATGGCAAATCAAATCAACGAAGAAAGGCCAACATGGGTAATACCATGCAGGCCTACTTTGAAGAAATGGTCGAAGCCGGTTTTCATTACCAATATGTACAGAACAATTTGCAATTGAACACAGGGGCCGATCAAGACGGAATTCCATATTTCTCGAATGTTTCGAGATTGACCGGAACGTCTTCCACAGATTGGAGTTGGGGGCCACTTATGGCCGATTTTGATAATGACGGGGATAAAGACCTATTTATCGCCAATGGCACTCGAAGGGAAGTAAACAACAATGATTACTTTGATGGGATGAGGGCAACTAAGCTCAAAAAGAATAATTTACTTCAAAATAGTTTAATGATCCCATCGGTGAAATTGGACAATTTCATGTATAGAAATAATGGAAATTTTGATTTTGAACATATTAATGAAGCTTGGGGAATAAGCTTTGAAGGATATTCCAATGGGTCGACCTATGCCGATTTGGACAATGACGGCGATTTGGAAGTCATCACCAACAACATCGATGACCCCGCCTCCATTTTCGAGAATAAAAGTGCAGTAAGCAATAATTATATTAAAATCAGATTCAAAGGAACCCTGGGAAATAGCTTTGGCGTAGGAAACCGGGTATATATGACCACAGGGGAGCAAACCCAAATGCAGGAACTGACCCTGACCCGTGGCTTTCAATCCTCCGTGGCCCCTGAAATGCATTTCGGCTTGAACAAAGTGGAAAAAATCGATGAATTGAAGGTGATTTGGACAAATGGCACAGCCCAAACCTTGAAGGATGTTGGTGCAAACCAAACGTTGGTCTTGAATTATAATGATGCGTCGCCAATAGTTGAAGAAACGCCGGCAAAGCGCAAGGTTTTGTTTACCGAGGTGCAGGAAAGATTTCCTGGATTCAAGCATGAGGAGAATATGTATGACGACTACGTAAAACAGGTGCTACTCCCACATAGAATGTCTTCCTACGGACCAGCCTTGGCAATAGGCGATTTGAACATGGATGGGTTGGATGACTATTATGTAGGAGGTTCCCATGGGTATTCCGGCACGATTTTTTTACAAACCCCACAGGGTACTTTCGAGCAAGTCTTAGCGCAAGAACCCTTCGTACTAGACAAATCATGTGAAGACTTGGGGGCCATCATTTTCGATGCCGATCAAGATGGGGATAATGATATGTATGTGGTTAGTGGCGGCTATGAATTTGATCCGAATTCCCAACTACTGCAAGACAGATTGTATATAAACAACGGCAAAGGTCAGTTTTCAAAAGCCGATGAACAGGCCTTGCCCGAAATGCTGGTCAGTGGGTCCAAGGTATATCATGCGGATTTTGACAAGGACGGCAAAGAAGATCTTTTGGTATTGGGGCGTCAGGTTCCTTGGAATTATCCCTTACCAGCAACGAGTTTTCTATTAAAAAATGTAAGCGATAAGGGGAACGTCAAATTTGAAAACTATTCACAGTACATAGAAGACCAATTCAACGATCTTGGTATGGCAACAAATGCGGTTATCACTGATTTCAACAATGATGATCGGTTAGATCTGATTATCGTAGGGGAATGGATGCCCATAAAAGTATTTGAAAATGGGAAGACCGGGTTCAAGGATGTTTCGACCCAAATGGGACTTTCCGATACCGCCGGATGGTGGTGGAGTATAAATCAAGGGGATTTTGACATCGACGGGGATATGGATTATATGCTGGGAAACAATGGCCTTAATTATAAATACAAGGCCTCTGAAAATGAAACTTTCGATATTTATAGCCATGACTTTGATGAGAATGGAATAAAGGATATTGTATTGGGATATTATGAAGATGGCGTCCAATATCCCGTAAGGGGTAGATTGCCCTCATCCCGTCAGATCCATGCCATTAAATTCAAATATAAAACCTCCGAAGTCTTTTCCCATGCAAATTTAGAGGACGTATATACCAAAAAAAGTTTGGATGCCGCCTTGCATTACCAGGTTAAATCATTTGCCAGTGTTTATTTGGAAAACAAAGGGAATACTTTTGTAGCACATCAGCTACCTGTTC
>NZ_JBATHS010000206.1:0-1541 GCF_049667165.1 Maribacter sp. | reverse complement strand
GCTGTGGACTCATAAATCACATCCTGTTAACAAGCGTCTGCATCTGTCTAGCAGTCATTTTTGTGAAAAGAACTTCTTCTATGGCAGCTTAATATTCATGCCTCGTCGCCGGGCCATGTTCAACAATTTAGTGATGACATTGTGTCGAATGGCTTCCTTGTAGCGGTGCTTTACACCTGTAACACGGGTTACCATTGCTGCAGGCAAACGCCCTTCATAGACGGCATCATGCTTTGACATTCAAATGACCGTCCTGCTGCTGACCAGTTCAAGTGCGCGCGCTGCGGATGCCCGACCATTCATCTTCACCAGTAGCTGGGTAAAATCTTTAGCAGGAACTGGTTTGCTGAAAAAATAGCCCTGTGCATACTTACATTTTGCCTCTAGCAAATAATCCAGCTGGCCCCTGGTTTCCACGCCTTCGGAAACGACTGACATACCAAGACTATTTGCCATTGCGATAACAGCTTTTACCAGTTTTGCATCCTGCTCCTTCACCAGAACGTTGCTGATATAGCTACGGTCAATCTTGATTGAGTCAAACCGATAGCGCTGTAGATATGATAGTGAGGCGTAGCCCGTTCCAAAATCATCGATTAATAGCTTAACGCCTGTTTTTACCAGTGCTTCCATCACCTCAATACTGCTTTTTGATTCTTGCATTAATACGCCTTCGGTCAGCTCAAGCTGCAAAGCCGAGGCAGGTAAATCGTTAGTCCTGAGTGCATCATTGACTATATCAATCAAACCGCAATCAGACTGAAATTGTCTTGCAGACACATTGACTGTCACACACAAATTGTCCCAACCGGCATCACGCCATTGTTTAATCTGTGCACAGGCTGTGTGTATAACCCATTCGCCAATCGGTACGATCAATCCCGTATCTTCCGCCACAGGTATAAAATAGTCAGGCGTAATCATCCCAAGCTCAGCACTGTTCCAGCGTAACAGGGCTTCTGATTTAATGATCTCACCCGTCGCAGCCTCTACAATGGGCTGATAACATAATGAAAGCTCACCGCGCGTCATTGAATGTCGCAATTGTGATTCAACATTCATCCGCATTTTTGCCTTAACGGTCATATCAGGCGAATAAAAACAGAATGTGTTCTTACCATCGTGTTTAGAGCGATACATGGCCGCGTCGGCATGCCGCATTAACTTGTTTTCATCGTCTCCATCCTTGGGGTATATGGCAAATCCAAGACTTGGGGTGATATTCACTTCATGCCCATCGAGTACGAATGTTTTTGAAAAGCTTTCGATAATGCGCTCACCTACATGGCGCAGGCCCAGCTCACGGGAATTATTGGAGTCAGCATCATCTTCCAGGATGAGCAAAAATTCATCGCCACCCAGGCGCGCCACGGTATCGCTTGCACGAGCACATTGCAGCAGTCTGCGCGAGGCTTCACGTAACAATTCATCGCCCGCGGCATGGCCCAGCGTGTCATTCACATACTTGAAGTTGTCGAGATCCAGAAACACTACTGAGGGTTGCAGGCTATGGCGCTTAGCTTTAACCAGGGTCTGTTCAA
>NZ_JBATHS010000205.1:0-1778 GCF_049667165.1 Maribacter sp. | reverse complement strand
CAGGTGGCCTGTAAGAAATAGGTCAGCTTTTGCAGCATGTCTTTTCCCGAAAAATAGCTGCGGAATAGTGGTTGGCAATTTACTACCTGATTTTCAATGCCGTCCTATAAATTTTACTCAAGCCATTATCGCCTTGATGGACATACTCTTTAAAATCGGAAATCGTGTTGAATTTTCTCGGTTTCAAATTGTTTCTCTTACTGGTAAAGTATAGCATCTGCGTATTCTCATCATAAAAAGGGCAGTACTCCATGTATTTTGTGTTGATCGGTAGCCCTAAGTTTGTTGCCTTGGTCCATTTTCCATCGTCATCCTTTTTAGAAACATACAAATCACCACTACCAAAACCATCTTCTTCGTTGTATTTGGTGAATAGGATAAAATCTTCCTTTTTTGAGATAAAGGCATTGAATTCGTACCCCTCACTATTTATCGTCCCATCCAATAAAACAGGGGCTGTATAGTTGCCATCCTCCCATCGACTATAATAGATATCGTCTTCGCCAAAACCTATGGGAGAAACCATTGTAAAATATAAGTTGTTGTTTTCACTTAGTGATGGATAAAATTCATCGAGGTCCGAATTAATAGGGTTGCCCATATTTATGGGGATTGACCAGGCGTCATTTTTACTGTTTCGGGCTACATACCAAATATCGAAGTCTTTTTTAGGGCCTTCAGGATTACCCAAAGGCCTATCGGAAACAAAGTACAATCGGTTACCATCAACCGATAAAAAAGGTTCCAAATACCTATATGAATCACAAAAGGAAACCAATTCAGGCGCGGACCACGCATTGTTTTCCTTTTTAATGACCGCTATCTGCGAGATTTCCTGCCCAGGACTCTGAACCGTGAAGTAGGCTTCATCTTGATCTTGAGAAATACAGAAATCCCGTACATTAAGAAATTGATTCAACGTTTTGTCAACCTGCTGAATACCATCTTCCGTTTGGGACGATACTATATTCGTAATACATACTATGGTCGAGAGTAATGTAATCTTTAGTTTCATATTTTTAGAATTTAAAAGTATAGGAGCCCACTGCTATACTAATCCTGATATCGATGAATGCATCGTGTGGGTAGGGGTGTCGGCTTAGTTCCATGGGAATATACTAAAATCGACTGAACAAACCATGGGGGTCTGTTCTGGGATGAATGCGTTCAATTTTGGATGGGAGGTTCCAATACGCTTGGCCCCCGTGGTCTTAATCGATTATTTTAAATGCAATCCTTTCGGTTGATTTGACCAATCATAACCTTTTATGTCTTCGTTATTCCTGATGATTATTCAATGAAATATATTCTGTCACATTTTGAAAAGTATCAACCCAATAGTCTGCTTCATTATCCTTAAGAAAGGTCAACAATTCCGTCAATGCCTCAATGGACACATTCAAATACCCCCCACCGACACTGTGAAACATAAACGTAGCTACTGTGCCATTTTTCCTTGCTTCTTTCACATAGGTGATTAGCGCTTTCCCATCTTCGCCATCCACATCCCAGCTGGGCATAAAATAGACATCCACTTCAGCCATGCTTTTCGGTATAGGCCCATCACTTCTAGCTGCGGTGAATAATTCCTGTACTACAAATATATATGAAGTGTCTTCTTCAACTTTATAATTGGAACACGTATACGCATAGGTTCTTTTCGTATTCCCATCTACCGCCTTTAATAGGGTGTTGGCAGTATACAATTCCGATTTTATCCTATCTAAGGTATAATTGTGTAAATCATATTCAGGTTTTACCCAATCATGTAATTCACC
>NZ_JBATHS010000204.1:0-11211 GCF_049667165.1 Maribacter sp. | reverse complement strand
GTAGGGGATAGTTTTCTGGAAGCGTATGTGCCTATAGTCGAAAAACGAAAAAAATTTGCCTATACAAACGAACAACGCGATTGGCAGGAAATTCGACGGGGTCGCTATGTTGAATTCAATCTGGTGCATGACAAGGGTACCTTATTCGGTTTAAAAACCAACGGCCGCATCGAAAGTATCCTTATAAGCCTGCCTCCGCGTGTACAATGGCGCTATGACCATCAACCAAAAAAGGGTAGTGATGAGGAGCGACTTGTACATCGGCTAAAAAATCCTAAAAATTGGACATAAATGACCACACGTTTACTTCTAATACTGTTCATTTTATTTTTTCCACTGTACTCCTGTAATAAGTCCAAACCTACCAAAAGCGATATGGAAATTGCATTTACCCAAGATACCTTAGCCGTAGGATTCACCTATTGGTGGCCAGAATCGGGTCCCTTTTTGGGGCTATGTGGGGATGAACTCACCTTGGTGTTCAGTGGCACTGTTACCGAAATCCTTCAACCTACGGATGAAGCTGGACCCCTATACACTTCCCAAAAAGGATTCATAAAGATTGACCGGGTCTTTAAGATAAAGGAGTTGGGACCGAACATCTATGCCAACCAGCAGTATTTTGTTTCCGATTGTTTCGATGGGCTTGACTTAAGAAAAGGAGATCAGGTATTGGTTTGTTGTTATGATTATGAAAATGATTTAAGTATCCCCGGAGGAAAATCCATTTTAAAGATCGATGCCTTGGATGACCCCTTGATCACCTCCATAAAAATATATATCGATGCGGACCAAAATCCGAAAAAAATCAAAATGGATATGAAATTATGGGAGAAATACGGTCTTGATGATGCCTTGCGTAGGATTTTGGAGTGTGAGGAATCAAAATAGTAGGTTATCCCAATTATAAGTAACTTTAATGCATAAAAAAAAATTATGTATCCGATTATAAGAAACAGAAGACTTCGCACATCAGAATCGATCAGAAGATTAGTGCGGGAAACAAGTATTACTCCCGATGACTTTTTGGTTCCCTTATTCGTAGTCGAGGGCAAGGGCATCAAAGAGGAAATCGCATCGATGCCCAACTATTACCGCATGAGTTTGGACTATTTGGAAAAGGAAGTGAAGGAACTTTGGAACATGGGCCTTTGCGCGGTTTTACTTTTCGTAAAAGTGCCCGACAATCTTAAAGATAATAAAGGTTCGGAAGCCTTGAATACACACGGTCTAATGCAATTGGCCATTAAAAAGGTTAAAAATGCATGTCCGGATATGTTGGTCATGACCGACGTAGCCCTAGATCCTTATTCGTCCTATGGCCATGACGGTATTGTGGGCAACGGGCAGATCTTGAATGATGAAACCCTTGAAGTCTTGGCCGAGATGAGTGTCTCCCATGCCGAGGCAGGCGCTGATTTTGTAGCCCCAAGCGATATGATGGATGGCCGCATCCTATCGATTCGCGAAGCTTTGGAAGATGAAGGGTTTACGAATACCGGAATCATGAGTTATAGTGCGAAATATGCGAGTGCTTTTTATGGTCCTTTCCGCGATGCCCTAGATTCCGCCCCGGTGGACCTAAAAAATGTGCCCAAGGATAAAAAAACCTACCAAATGGATTTTGCCAATAGATTCGAAGCGATCCGCGAAACCCAATTGGACATCGATGAAGGAGCGGATATCGTTATGGTAAAACCCGGAATCGCCTATTTGGATATTGTTCGTGAAATACGGAATGAGGTCGATGTACCTATTGCCGTATATCAGGTATCGGGTGAATATGCCATGATTAAGGCCGCAGCTGAAAAAGGATGGTTGGATCATGATGCGGTGATGATGGAACAATTGATGGCCATTAAAAGGGCCGGGGCCAATATTATTGCCAGTTATTTCGCGAAGGATGTGGTACGGCTTCTTGGATAACCAAAGGCACATCCCAACATTAATGGGTTAGTAGGAATCTTTCTTCAAAATTATCGATAGGTAACATACTAATGAAAAGAGCCTTATTTATACTTATTGGTTTATTTTTAATGAATGCCCGTGCACAGGAGGATACAAGGGTGTCACTGCCCTTCAATGTTGATGAAGGTTTGGCCTTCGGAACCCTTTCGGCCATGGGCATGGATTCTACTTTCATTTATAACAAAGTCGATTCCATCATAACGAACGGTATAAAAAATAAAGCCTTTCCAGGCGCCCAAATATTGGTGGCCAAAAACAGCACGTTGGTATTTCATCAAAGTTACGGGTACCATACCTATGACAGCCTTCAGCCGGTATCAAATGATGATATGTACGATTTGGCCTCTGTGACCAAAATTACGGCGCCCTTATTGGCTATCATGAAGTTGGTGGATCAAGGTAAGCTTGATCTCGATGTACCTTTTAGCACGTATTGGACCGATTGGAAAAACATAAAGGATAAAAAGGACCTCACGTTACGGGAAATTCTGGCCCACCAGGGCGGACTTACCCCCTATATCGTTTTTTTGAACAAGGTGATCAAGAAAAACAAAAAGTTAAAACGAAGGTTCGTACGAACCCGCGCAAATTCAAGATTCAATGAACAGGCTTATGATGATCTATTTGTTAAAACCCGTTTTAACCATAAAATGTATCGCATTATCAATCGGTCAAAGGTTAATGAGAAAAAAAAATATACCTATTCCGGCCTGGCTTTTTTAATATTCCCCAAGCTCATTGAACAGCTATCGGGCATGTCGTATGAAGCCTATCTCAACCAGAATTTTTACGGGCCTTTGGGAACATCCACGTTAGTGTTTACGCCTAAAACCAAGAACTTTCCAAATAAAATCGTGCCTACCGAATGGGACACCTTGTTCAGACATTCGCTTACCCAAGGCTGGGTACATGATGAAAATGCCGCCCTTCTAGGGGGTATTTCGGGAAACGCGGGCTTATTCGCAACCGCAACCGATTTGGCCAAACTCATGCAGATGTATCAGAATTATGGCACATTCAACGGGCATCGATTTATCTCGGAAGCGACGTTGAAGGAATTTGCCCGTGTACAATATCCTGACAATGATAACCGTAGAGGCTTGGGTTTTGATAAGCCCTTATTGGGTAACGACACCTTAAGCTTAGAAGAGGCCTATCCTGCACCTGAGGTCAGTTCCCAAAGCTTTGGGCATAGTGGTTTTACAGGGACTTTCGTATGGGCGGATCCAGAAAACCAATTGGTATTTATTTTTCTTTCCAATCGGGTTTATCCAACACGGGAAAATAGAAATCTCTATGACCTTAATATCAGGGGGGCAGTACAGCAAGTGTTTTATCAATCTATATTGCAGGAATAACTTCCAATTATCACTATTTTAGTCAGCACAAACCGATTTTATGGGATTATTGTTTTTTTTCGCTTTTGTTTCCATCTTTTTCTCTTTTCTATGCTCCATATTGGAGGCGGTATTGTTGAGTATTACCCCAACATTCATTAATCTAAAGAAAAAGGAGGGGAAGGGATATGCCGAAACCTTGGAAACCCTGAAGAAGGATGTAGATAAACCTTTGATCGCCATTCTTACCTTGAATACCATCGCCCATACGGTTGGTGCCATTCTTGTCGGTGTACAGGCCAAAGTGGCCTACACTGAATTGTACGGCAATGCCCAACGCAGTATACTGGGAATCGAATTCACCGAAGACGTCATGGTCGGTGTTGTCTCTACCTTGATGACCATTTTGATATTGGTAGCTTCCGAGATCATTCCCAAGACCATAGGGGCCACCTACTGGAGAAAATTGGCGAATTTCACGGCGAAAGCCTTGAAAATAATGGTCTTGGCCTTGAAATGGACCGGGCTTTTATGGGTCTTACAGCTCTTTACCAAGCTTGTGGGGGGAAAAGGCCATCATGGCAGTGTCCTGAGTAGGGAGGATTTTACAGCCATGGCGGACATCGCCCATGAAGAAGGGGTATTTCAAGAATCAGAATCGATCGTCATAAAGAACTTGCTGAAATTCGATGAAATTTTGGCCAAGGATGTGATGACCCCTAGAACGGTCATGAAAATCGCCCCTGAAACCAAAACCATAAAGGCTTTTTTCGATGAGAATCCCAAGTTGCGGTTTTCCCGAATTCCGGTATACAGTGAAAAGGTTGATAATATCTCTGGTTTTGTTTTAAAGGACACCATATTGGAGGAAATGATCAATGAAAATGGCGGCCTACCCTTATCAAGCATAAAAAGGGATATTCTTGTGGTAGACCGCAATAAACCTATTCCTGACTTGTTTGAAACATTCATCTCACAAAAGCAACATATTGCACTGGTCGTTGATGAATATGGCTCGGTGAGTGGCTTGGTATCTATGGAAGATGTCATAGAGACACTCCTTGGGCTTGAAATTGTTGACGAAAGTGATAATGTGGACGATCTACAACACCTTGCTCGGGAAAATTGGAAGATACGGGCAAAACGCCTCGGATTGATCGATGAGAATGCCAACATTGACTAATGGAAACAGCGTTTATACATACGCCCTTGGGAATCGCCAAATTGGAAGGTGATGCAGCTGGATTGGCTTCCATTACCGTTTTGGATGACCAACTCCCTGAGAGCACGGTAATTCCTGAAGAACTCGAAGACGCCATCTATCAGCTACGGGAATATTTTAATGGGCAACGCCAGACCTTTAGTTTGGCATTGAATCCCACAGGAACCGATTTTCAAAAAAGGGTATGGGATGCATTACAGGAAATTCCGTTTGGTAAAACGGTTTCATATCTGCAATTATCAAAAACCCTAGGCGATGCCAAGGCCATCAGGGCCGTTGCCTCGGCAAACGGGAAAAACCCTTTATGGATCGTCATTCCGTGCCATCGCGTCATTGGCAGTGATGGTTCTTTGATCGGGTATGCAGGCGGACTTCATCGTAAAAAATGGCTGTTAAACCACGAAAGCCCGGCAAGGCAGCAATCCTTATTTTAAAACTTTTCGACCGTCCGGTCTGTTTTTCAAAAGAAGGCCCTAGAATATTGCCATTTTGCGCATTTCATCGAGTCTATTTGACACTAAATTGAGTTTTAAGGTCTTAGATGGCCTTAAAACGCCTCGTATTGCAGACCGTTTGGTCGGTTTTTACCCTTTTTCAAAATTCTTCGATTTTTCAATAAATTCATTCTAATTATTGCGGTATTCGATGCGATTATTATATTCGATTTTGTTTGTATATTTAAGTATGCTATACAAAATCGACCTAGAGAACATCTTGTTTTTGGATATAGAAACCGTTCCTGAAGTAGCGGATTATGCCGCACTGGATGACGCCAAAAAAGAATTATGGGAGCACAAATCACAGTACCAGCGAAAGGAGGAATTTACGGCGGAGGAGTTTTATGATCGTGCTGGTATTTGGGCCGAATTCGGTAAGATCATTTGTATCTCGGTAGGGTATTTCCATATCAAAGGGGATATAAGGGAGTTTAGGGTAACCAGTTTTCATGGGGATGAAGCCAAGTTATTGAAGGAATTCAAAAACCTTTTGGACACCCATTTTAAATATCCAAAGAATTTATTATGCGCCCATAATGGCAAGGAATTCGATTTTCCCTATATCGCCAGGCGCATGATCATTCATCGTATCAACCTACCCTATAAATTAGACCTCTTTGGCAAGAAACCATGGGAAGTTCCCCATTTGGATACCATGGAACTTTGGAAGTTCGGCGATTACAAGCACTATACTTCCTTAAAACTCATGGCCAATATCTTGGGTATTCCCTCGCCGAAAGAAGATATCGATGGTAGTATGGTACGTGACGTCTATTACCAGGATAAGGATTTGGAGCGGATCATCACCTATTGCGAACTTGATGTGGTAACAACGGCACAGGTATTCTTACGATTGCGCAATGCTGAATTATTGGAAGATGCTGAAATTAAAAAGATCTGAATAAAGAAGAATATACTGAATATTAAAATTATGGATTACACCCAAAACAAGCGATATGGAATTTTTTAGGATTGTGGACGTCGAAACTTCTGAAGATTCAATTACAGGGATCCTAACCTTGAAAAATCTGGAAAAAATGTCCGATGAACTAATAGTGTTGGATCAAATAGATGATAATACCGCTTTTATCGGAGGTATTTGGGGCGAGTTTACCTTAGAGCGTAGTATCATTAAAGGTGGATTGCGTTTTGCCCTAAAGGAATGTCCCAATGCCTTGGCATGGACCATTACCACAGGGTATCCTCCCGCAACTGATGCGTTGGTCGTTCATTTGACCATCAATAGGAAAGAAAAACCCTTCGATTTTATTGAAGAAGTCGAAGCGTTTCTTGAAGATCATTGTAACAAGTTAAGCACCCTCTTTTTGAAGATGAGCATCAATCCAGGGATTGAAAGCAAAGCTTAAGCATTGTACTTCAATTGAATATAAACCGGAAAGTGATCGCTATTACCACCGATGTACTTACGCCCAGCATAAGTGCGATAAGGGGTTCCCTTGTATTTCCCCTTCCATTCGGTCAATTCATGTTCATCAAAAATATTGGCATGGGCAAAACTATGGGTCCCTTTCTCATAGTTAAAGAAATTATGGGAAACGATAATCTGATCGAACAAACTCCAACTTCGTTTATAATTGGCACTGCCCCTAACCGGCGATCCCATTTTCTCCATGGGATTATAAAGATTCGTATCCTTCAGCAACCATTGAATACTTTTGGAATCAGGGTTGTCATTGAAATCCCCCATAATGATGTAATTGGGGTTTTCATGGTCTGATTCAATTTGAGCCATTTTTGATTTAATGGTCTTCGCGGCTTCCATTCTTTTATAATCGGTGACTACGTCCCCATCCCTTCGGGAGGGCCAATGATTTACGAAAAGGTGAACCGTTTCCCCATTTAGTTTACCATAAACATAAAGAATATCCCTTGTGGTGTCCCGTTCACCCGCAAGATTATAGACCATTAAAGGAATGGGTTCGGAATACATGACCTCAAAATATTCTTTATGGTATAATAAACCAGTGTCTATACCTCTTTCATCTGGGGAGTCATAGTGCACGTAACCATAATCCACGTCCTTTAAAGGCTCCGAATTGATCAAATCCTGAACGACCATTTCATTCTCGACTTCGGCTATCCCTACCAAGGCCGGCGGTCGGGCTGTGGATTCAAGACCTATTTCCGAGATGGTAAGTGCCAGTTTATGCACTTTTTTCCTATAGCGTTTTGGCGTCCATTTTTTAAAACCTTGTGGGGTAAAGTCATCATCCAAGGTATTGGGGTCGTCAATGGTATCAAAAAGATTCTCAAGATTGTAGAATGCTACCGTATGCAGACTTTGTTTCTTTTTTTTCTTGAAAAGGGAGAATAACATGCATTTGAATTAAGAGGAAGCAAATTTACAAAAATAGCTTGCTCAGTATTGTGTAAATTTGCACATTAAATAAAACCATGTTAGAAAACAAATCCATAGAATACGAAAAAGTAGTCCTCATTGGGGTGATCCATAAGGAACAAGATCAGGAAAAGGTAGACGAATATCTAGATGAGTTGGAGTTTCTTACCTATACCGCTGGTGGGGAAGTTGTGAAACGATTTGTCCAACGTATAGATGTACCGAACCCAAAGACAATGATCGGGAGTGGCAAAATGAAAGAGGTCGAGGATTTTGTTGATGAACACGAGATTGGCTCGGTTATTTTCGATGATGAACTAACACCGGGGCAACAACGTAATATAGAAAAACAATTGCGGTGTAAAATATTGGACCGTACGAGTCTTATTCTCGATATTTTCGCACAACGCGCCCAAACCAGCTATTCGAGAACCCAGGTAGAGTTGGCACAGTACGAGTATCTTTTACCGAGACTAACAGGTTTATGGACCCACTTGGAGCGTCAAAAAGGGGGTATTGGAATGCGCGGTCCCGGGGAAACAGAGATTGAAACGGATAGGCGTATTGTGCGTGATCGTATTTCATTGCTCAAGAAAAAGCTTACCAAAATAGATAGGCAAATGGAAACCCAAAGAGGGAATAGAGGGGCCCTAGTACGGGTCGCCCTAGTGGGTTATACCAATGTTGGCAAGTCTACTTTGATGAATGTCATCAGTAAAAGCGATGTTTTTGCAGAAAATAAACTTTTTGCCACGTTGGATACCACGGTGCGCAAAGTTGTTATTGGCAATCTCCCTTTTTTACTCAGTGATACCGTGGGATTTATACGTAAACTGCCAACGCAGTTGGTCGAAAGTTTCAAAAGCACCTTGGATGAAGTGCGAGAGGCGGATCTCTTATTGCATGTGGTGGATATAGCACACCCGAATTTTGAGGAACATATTGCATCGGTAAATAAGATATTGGCAGAAATTGACAGTGCCGATAAGAAGACCATTATGGTGTTCAACAAAATAGACCAGTACCACCATCAAACAATTGATGAAGATGATCTGGTCACGGAAAGGACCACCAAACATTTTACCATTGAGGATTGGAAACGTACTTGGATGCAGCGCATGGGGGAAAATGCTTTGTTTATTTCAGCTTTGAACAAAGAAAACCTGGATGAATTTCGTAAAAGGGTCTATAATGTGGTCAGGGATATACATATCACCCGATTTCCGTACAATAACTTTCTCTATCCAGAACACTTGGACCAATATTAAGTGGCCTAAAATATGGCTGAGCAGTGCCATTCATCGAGGAAATCGTACCGTTAATTTTTTCACCACATGTATGGTCGCATTCACAACATAATTTAGGCCCCATTGACCTTGTGGGCTATCTTTACATTGTAATTAAGTGATAGTGTTGACCCCAAATCAATCCATGAACTTAACTTAAAACACAAGAAGGTTTCCCCAAAACCTTCACTTAACCTACCCAAGCTGAACCAATTTTACGAACCTACTTAACTAAAAAAACGCTCTTTGAAAAAAGGGCGTTTTTTAGTTTAAATGTTTTTTTCAGCGGTTGTTATCTAGAACAAAAAGTGCCATTCATCGAGGAAATCATACCGTTAATTTTTTCACCACATTTATGGTCGTGTTCACAACATAATTTAGGGCCTATCGACCTTGTGACTTATCTTTACATTGTAATTAAGTGATAGTGTTGAACCCAAATCAAACCATGACCTTAACTTATAAAGTGTAAGTTCCCCAAACATACACTAAACCTATACAAGCTAAGACCAAATAGTACGAACCTACTTAACTAAAAAAATGCCTTTCGAAAGAGGGGCATTTTTTAGTTGTTGATTTCTTCCAGTATTGTTCCCCCTAATTCATTTAAGCTAGCATAGGTTTCCGCATCCATCTGTTTGCGGTAGATCCTGATTTTTACTTTACCATCCGTCATCGCAATAGTGTACTCCGGTTTCTTGTTGCTGTTGGCCTTTTTCCAGATCTTTTGATTTTTTAGGGATTCTCCGGCGCCAAGAATTCTAGTGACGATAGTGTTCAAGGCCTCTTTTCTATCCTTTGGAAAAAACAGATTCACCTTATATAACCTATTGGTGAGCTTAAGACTGTAATGATCATCAAATTCATCGATCAATGTAAATCCCTTTGTATCTGAGACACTACCATATACTGTGACCGAGTCGGGCGTTAGGAGAAAAACGCGGGAATCTTCCTTGGCCTGCGAATATATTTTCGGTAACATAATGCATATAAGAACCAAGGCTAGCAATATTTTTTTGTTCATCGTTCGATTTTGTATTTCGATTTTCGGTGTTAATCGACGTAAAGTAATCAATTAAATAATGCATTTCATCGATCATACTATACAATTTACCTGATTTCACTACATAATTCAGGCCATTCACAACAAATATTTACGCATATGCCCCCATGGAATTACATTCGCCCTGTATTTATGATTATGTATTGCGTCCCAAATGCATCACGAGCTAACCTATAAATAAGTATTTGGAATTAACCAGACCAAAATCGATTAAAGTAACTTTTTTGACTGTTTGATTCAATTTGGAATAACCTATTTAATGAAAAAGCCCTGACTTGAATGTCAGGGCTTTTTTTTTCGGTGACCTACTTAAATCCATATAAAAGTATTGCCTTCATGAAGCTATGAATGCTATGGAACTTACCATGATTATTGGCCCTTTTTAATGTTTTTTAAAGTAATACGGGCTTAAAGTAACAGAAAGTACGTAAGCAGCAATATATAGTAGTAATATGATGATGTATTTATCCATTTGTATTCAAAAGCTGTAGTATATACGAATCAAATTCTTAAAAAGTTGCCATCAAAAGTGTTAATTTGACAGATTAATTGTTAAAAACACAATTGATCCCAATTGAAAACCGTCATTCTAAGAGTCGGCTCTTTTCGTTTTAACTTTCTATATAAAAAGTTAATTATACGTTATTGAAATGCAAAAATTCATTCCTTATAATTACAGGAACCGGTAAAGCTTTTATATATTTAATACTTATAATTTGTTTTTTATCCACCTAATCCAATACATCCATGAAAATCAGTAGATCCTTGTTCCTGCTAATAGCTATTTCCGTACTAACCCATGCTATGAATGCGCAGGAGGGCTATATGCCCACCAAAGAAAATCTGGAAAATCGGCAATGGTTCCAAGATGCGAAATTCGGAATGTTCGTGCATTGGGGGGTGTACAGTGTTTTAGGCGGTGGAGGTGATGCAGGTATCGCAGAGTGGATTATGCAAAACAAAAAGATCCCTATAAAACAGTATGAAAAAGTACCTTCCTTCTTCAATCCCATCAATTTCGATGCGGCCGAATGGGTTCGAATGGTCAAGGATGCGGGCATGAAATACATTACCATTACCAGCAAGCACCACGACGGTTTTGCGATGTATGATTCAAAGATATCCGACTATAACATCGTTGATAAAACACCTTATGGGAAGGATGTGATAAAAATGATGGCCGAGGAATGCCGCAAACAAAATATTAAACTCTTCTTTTATTATTCGCAGTTAGACTGGCATCATCCCGATTATTATCCTAGGGGAAGAACCGGACAGGAATTTACCGGAAGGGATGAATCGGGAAACTGGGAGGAATATCTCGATTATATGAATGCCCAATTGACCGAATTGCTTACCGATTATGGTCCCATAGGGGGCATATGGTTCGATGGAATGTTGGATAAAAAAGATGCCGATTGGCAACAAGGAAAGACCTATCAACTGATACATAATTTACAACCCGGGGCATTAATAGGC
>NZ_JBATHS010000203.1:0-2245 GCF_049667165.1 Maribacter sp. | reverse complement strand
GACAGTCTTTTCTAGCCAGGAAAAGTCAAGAAAACCACAGAGAACACAGAGCTCACAGAGGACAAAAAGGAGATGAATAACTGAGATAGCAGTCCTGCCACTATTTTAAATTCTCTGTGTACTCTGTGTGCTCTGTGGTTTTCTTGACTTTTCCTGGCTAGAAAAGACTGTCATGATGCTGAGCATCAAGGGTAGTCATGTGATATTTTTATTCGAATCATCCAGGTTAGAAACAAGCGGGGAGTGACATGGAGAGTATTCTCAATATCACCAATGGAGACAGCGCGGTCGAGCTGATGCGGAAAGCCGGCATTTCCGGGGAGTATCTGCCCTGGCGGGACGTGCTGCATGATGGTCCGGTTCCCGCAGGGTTGTCGCTGCCTAAACTGTCGAAGGTGCGCGCCAGGTTTATCGCTGAGCGGGGTTGGGCTGATCTCCATGAGGTGGAACAGAGTTTTGCTGAACGAGATCAAATTCTGGCAGACTTTCGAGATTACGACAGGGTGATCCTCTGGTTTGAACACGACCTCTACGACCAGTTGCAGATTCTGCAGATCCTCGACTGGTTTGCCGACAATCCGCCCGCTGCAGGCAGCCTGAGCATGATCTGCACCGAGCAGTATCTGGGCATGTGCACCCCTGAGCAGATCGCCAGCCTGATTGAGTATGAAGCGCCAGTCACTGACCGGCAGTTGTCATTGGCAAAGTGGGCCTGGGCGGCGTTCCGTTCATCGAATCCGCAGGAGTGGCAGGCGTTGTTACAGATCGATACCTCAGCGCTGCCGTTTCTAGAGGGCGCTGTGCTCAGGCAGTTGCAGGAGTATCCGGATTGTGACAGCGGATTGTCCCTGACCGCACAACGGGCCCTGAATATCCTCGCCCAGGGCGAGCGTCCCCCCGGCCGGTTGTTCGGCGACACCATACAACTGGAAGAGCGAAAGTTCATGGGGGATTCCAGTTTCTGGGTGATCCTGCAGGAACTGCTCGATTCCGATCCACCGCTGCTGGAACTGCCGGAAGGTCTGCAACTGACTCTGCCAATCAGCCCTGCACAAAAGTTAACCCTTACCAGGGAAGGCGAAGCGGTGTTGGCGGGTCGCAAGAACTGGCTCGATTCTACTGCAATTGACCGCTGGATCGGAGGTGTCCATCTGACCTCGAATACACTCTGGTACTGGAATCCTCAGGCCAGTGAGCTGGTACATTCCTGAACGCCTACTGGTAAGGGAGGCGCATTGCCTCCCTGTTACTTTAGGACTCTGTTGTCTGTAACTGAAGTTTCCCATTTTCCCCTATGCGACCATGCGTAACAATGCGCTGATGAAGGGATTTTGCTTTGGTTTACGCGGATTAGGGCAAAGGGTAACAAAATCATTATCGAGAGCTGCTTGAGTGATGAGTTTTCTCACATCGGAAAAGGCGAAGTGCTTTCGATTGTTAACAGCGTAATAACGCTTTGGAGTGTGATCAAGGTGATCGGCGTAAACCCACGTAACAGTAGCTGCCATCATACAGAAGTTGAGATGGTTGGTGACGGCATGAGGATTCCAGGTTTGGCTTTTTGAGCTACCGATTTCTTGCTTGATTTCTTTGAAACCGGACTCGATTTTCCAACGGGCGCCGTAGTATTCGATGATCTGTACGACGGAGAGATCGAGGTCCGTAGAAAAAAGCGCAATCCACTGAGATTTGCGATAAATCCAGACGACCCGGACGGCACACTTAAGTGTTTTAAGCATGACAATTTTGTCGTAGGCCAATACATCACGTTGTTTGCCATAGAGGTTGACTGAGTAGGGAGTAACGCGACTTTTAGCTCGCTTTGCCAGTGTCGTTGCGCAACCCAATTTGCGGCCATACTTTCTTGGCCTGCCCCGTTGGTGCTTGCGGCGTTTGGGTGGCGAATCGAAAAGAGAAGCGTTGACGCGCAACCGTGAAAGGATGTGGCAATGCTGTCCGATGGTTTTGCGCAGGGGTTTGAACAAGCCATCGTTTCCGAACCAGCTATCAGTCACGATCAACAAGGGGGTATCGGGAAAAGCATCGGCTATTTTAGAGAGCATCTCAATAGCTTGCTCGAACTTGGTTTGGAAGAGGAACGTTTTGTCGTTGACCGTAACGTTACCGGCGTCGATCGTTTTTTTCATGTGGTAAAAGCGAAAGGCCAAGGGCAAGCAAGCCCAGCGACCTTTGATGATTTTCAACAGGCCGATGGATACGACATTTTGCGACCAGGGATATTTGG
>NZ_JBATHS010000202.1:0-2310 GCF_049667165.1 Maribacter sp. | reverse complement strand
GGAATGGCCATTAAATAAACGATCCCATTATTAATTCCTTCGGCAGAGGATGTATTGCCTTCACTTTCCAATACGGCCCTACACATGGCACATTGCGCCTCAATACATTGTGGGACCAAGAACAAGGCAAAAATCAGGACAAAGACGAGTTTATTTCTCATGGATAGGCGTAATAGGGTGATATCATTATATAAACCACGACGCCCGTAATAGCCACATACAACCATACTGGAAAAGTCAATCGTGCCAAGGCCCTATGTTCATCATACTTTTTCAAATAGGCTCGGGCATATGTTTTAAGCACCAAAGGAATGATACCTATTGATAAAATGATATGCGATACCAATATAAAGTAATATACATACTTTATAACTCCTTCACCACCAAACGATGTTGAATCGGATGTCATGTGATAGGCGATATAAAGCAACAAAAATACCAACGATAGGGCGATACAAATGGTCATAAGCCTTTGGTGGAGTTCCTGTCGGCCGTTTTTGATAGCCCAAACTGCCACTATCAGAATAACCGCAGTAAGCCCATTGATCGACGCATATATGGGCGGTAAGAAGTACAACGGCTCCACATTGGGTATTTTAACCCCAAACATAAGGGCAACCACGATGGGAACGAGGATAGAAACCACATTGATCCACCTATTGAATTTTTTCTCTTTTCGTGTGATTGGTTCCATGCACTATTATTCCTTTAACAATTTCTCGATATCTTCCCTTAAAATGGAGATCTGTTCCCTTTCCCCTTCACTGTTCTCACCTTGCGCTTCGGTAATGGTGCCCCGGTAATAGATGATCGGGTTCCCAAATTCATCTACCCTAGAGCGTATATAGCCTTTCTTATCGATAAGGGCAAAGAGGCCTGCATGTTCAAAACCACCAGGGGCATCAGGCATTTCGGAAACAAAAATATTGAAGCCCGAATTGGCCAACTCATAGATCGCCTCTTGGCTTCCTGTCATCAAGTGCCAATCCAAATTTGTGATTCCATGTTTCTCAGCATATTTTTTAAGCACCATGGGGGTATCATATTCCGGAGTTATGGTAAACGAGGCCACGCCAAAATCAGGAGCGGTCTTAAAGCTCTCTTGAAGGTCCACAAGATTTTTGGTCATTATGGGGCAGATGGAAGGGCACGAAGTGAAAAAGAATTCAACGACATATACTTTCCCGAAATAATCCTTTTCGGTAATGAGCAAACTGTCTTGATCTATAAACTCGAATGCCGGTACGCGCCGTTTTTGGCCGTTTAAATAAATGTAGGCCAACCCTGCCTTGTTGTCTTTTAAGCTTATTCGATCATTTTCAACCATAGTGCCCGAAGCCACTCGATCAACGATCTTGGGTATAAAGATGATACCAAAGACCAAAATGACCAAGGACACCCAAACATATGTGTATTTGTTCTTCATCTATTAAGACATGTATTTATTTCTTATTGGCATTGTTCTTTTTTAAGGCCAACCGATATTCTGCCAAGATAATCTTCACATCATCCTCCATCTTATTGTTCAATTCTGCAACAGAGGTGGCATTAAACCCAAATTTGGTCCCTTCATCTTCGTCATTTGTCCTTCCACGCAGGTTTCTGTCCTTATCGATAATAAAAACATAAGGGGTGGCCAAATTCCCATCCAAGAAGAGGTCAGTATTCATACCATCGAAAAATCGTTGGATCTGTTCTTTTTCCCCATAGACAAAGTTCCATTTTGTAACATCGGTCAAATTCCCCAGTTCCGACTTAAGTGCAGCCACCTTGCTTTCGGTCCCCTTAGGAACTAACATTACAAACTGAAAGTCGTTGAATTCATAAAATCGTTTGTATATTTTTTGGTTCAAATTAAAGGCAATACCCTTTTGGTTCCCCAAATCATTCCCCAAAAACCCAAGGATGGTAATCTTATCCTGAAGGGCAACATTGTTGTCGATTTTAGAGATATCCCCAATATCCTGTGTAAGGATCGGTAACCTTCCAAAATTATTAATACCAGAAGCAAAGAAGAGATACGCCACAATGGGTAGGATGAACAATACAACTAAAACAAAGGTCTTTTTCATGGGAAGATATGCTATGCCCTATAAAATCAGGTTTCGCCTTATCTCAGAATCAGTCCGAAATACAGATTAAACCCTTAACTGGTTTCTAATGACAAAAATAAAAAAGACGGTCTTGAAACCGTCTTTTTATTCTGTTAATTCTGTTAATTATATCGTATTAGAAGTTCCAGGTCACGAAACCATCCGCAAAGACATTGTAGATGTAATTCCCTTCGACCAAGAGTATGAATGCCAAATA
>NZ_JBATHS010000201.1:0-5137 GCF_049667165.1 Maribacter sp. | reverse complement strand
AAAAAGATCTTTCTTGCCCACGATATTAAAACGATCGAGCATATCGGCGACCATGGCCTTGCGTTCAGAACCTGAATGTTTTTTATAGAGTAAAGGCATTTCCAAATTTTCATAAACCGTAAGTTCGTCGATTAAGTGGTAAGCCTGGAACACAAAACCAATATATTGTTTGTACAGATTGGCACGATGTTTTTCCTTGAGTTGGTGTACAGGTTCATCCAAGAAACTGTATTCGCCCTCATCAAAATCATCGAGCATTCCGATTACATTGAGCAAAGTGGATTTTCCCGAACCAGAAGGACCCATTATGGATATAAATTCACCTTCTTCGACTTCAAGGTTGATGTCTTTCAGTAAAAAAATACGGTTCCCTCCTGAATTGACCCATTTGAAAATAGTACTCAGTTTTAAAAGCATAGTTTTTCGATTTTATTAAATTATTCTTCCTTCAAAGCATCTACTGGATTTGCCACTGCTGCCCTAAAACTCTGCCAACTTACGGTCAACAATGCGATTGCGAGAGCTGCAACCCCTGCCATGGCAAAGACCCACCAATTCATGGTCGTTTTATAGGCGAAGCCTTCGAGCCATTGGTTCATGGCATACCATGAAACAGGGACTGCAATAACAAAGGCCAGAGCAACCCACTTTACAAAATCCTTATTTAAAAGAGAGAGAATTTGGGATATGGTCGCCCCATTAACTTTTCGGATACTGATTTCCTTTTTGCGTTGTTGCATATAAAAAGTGGACATGGCCAAAATTCCCATTGCGGAAATGATAAATGAGAGTAGCGTAAAATACCCGATGATCTTTCCTGTTCGCTCATCCTTTTCATACCATTGATTGATCGCGTCATCGACGAATGTTATATCAAATTCGGCATTCTCAACTAGGCTGGCATATGTAGTTTTGATCTTATCGGCCGTATCAAAAACATTGGTTCCATTAACTTTTAGGAAGATGTCATCTGCCTGAAAATTTGGTGTTTGCTGCCGAATCATCAATGGCCCTATGTTATCTCGGAGTTCCTTAAAATTAAAATCATTTACGATACCAAGAATGGGTATTTCATTTTCCTCCATTTTGAAGGATATTGCTTCATCTGTAAGTCCTAATTCCTTGATTGCTGTCTCATTGAGGTACATTCCTTTATCAGAGTAAGCCACGTCAGATGGTTTCACTTTCATATTAAAAACATGGAAAAAAGAGGAATCTACCGCAAATTCCTGAAAGCTCACTGATTTTCCATTACTCTCAAAAGTCTGGTTACTACCCCCGCTCAAGGGACTTTGCCAGGTGATAGTAACATCTTCTACCCCAGGTATCTGTAAAAGGGCATTTTTTATAGTTCCTTTTTTATCGGTTGCACCCAAATATTCCATATGAACAATATTATCTTTTTGAAAACCGAGGTCTTGGTTCCGTAAAAAATCGGTCTGTTTTAAGATAATCCAACTACAGGCCAATAAGGCAATGGTCACGGTATATTGAAAGGTAATAAAGGCCTTTCCATAAATACTTTTGACCTTTGTCCTAAAGGTACCTTTGACTACTTCAATAGGTCTGAAACCAGCGATTTTTATTGCTGGCAGAATACCTGATAGTACCCCTATCAAGGCAAACAGTGGTATAAAGACAACAAGGTTCGGTAGATTGATTCTGTCATTCAAATGCAATCGGGTATGCAACAAAGAGTCAAATACAGGTTCAATTAATTTAGCTAAAAAAAGAGATAGCAAAACTGCGGTGAAACATAATAAAACGGATTCCCGGATAAATTGAAGGAACAATTGTCTTTTAGAACTTCCCAACAATTTTTTGATGGCCACTTCCTTTCCTCGAAAGGTAGCCTGGGCAATGGTCAAATTCACATAATTGCCTACTGCTAATAATAGAATGAGAAGCACAATGAACGATAGTATGGTAACCAGGCTCTTACTATTACTTTTGGTGCCATTGCCAACCTTATTACTAAAATACAAATCCTTTAAAGGTGTAAGCTCGACCGTCGTGGCCCAACCTTCGGTATATAACCAATAATCCTTTTTGAATTTCTCCAATATCGAAGAGGCCTTAGCGGGAAGGTCAGCGTTTTCTTTCGCCAAAAGATAGATGGATAGCGAAGCAAAACCGTATTCTTGCATAATATTCTCAAAACCCCACAGCGCTTTGAAAGCCATTAAATTCACAAGAGCATCTTGGTAGGTGAAATGGGTGTTTTCTGGAAAGTCGTCCATAATCCCTGTAATTGTGAACTTATTTACTGTATCCAAAAACACGGATTTACCCACCACATCGATGGTGCCGAACAATTTCATGGCCATCGATTTTGATAGCACGATACTATTGGCTGTTTGGAGCACTTCATCCGGTTTCCCATGTACTAAAGGGAAGGAAAACATATCGAAAAAGGAGGCATCGACCCCTAGATAACTGATTTTTAACTTTTGCCCATCGGCTACATTTATTCGACCTTCACTATCCAGAACCCTAGTAAAATCTTTGATTTCCGGAATACTATTTTTTAGGTCTTCGGCAATAGGAGGCGAAAAATCGACCGATTCGTTTTCCAAACGGTATAAACGATCTTTGTTTACATGGAAATTATCGACCGATTGCTCATTGCCGATATACACACTTAAAAGTAAAATAAAAGTCAACGAAATAGCAAAACCTATGATTGTCACTGCGGTATACAGTTTATTCTTTACCAAGTGCCTGATGTATGATTTTATAGCGTTCATTTTTATAATGTTTATATTTTTTACTCCGTTCGTAAACTCTTCACCGGATCTCGATTCGCTGCCGCAATCGTTCGGATACTTATAATGAGCAACGTAATCATAAGCATGGCGAGTCCACTCAAGGCGAAAACCCACCAACTCAGTTTTGTCTTATAGGCAAAATCCTGTAACCAATTGTTCAGGCCGTACCAAGCTATGGGTACGGCAATCGCAAAGGCGATGCCTACCAAGATCAAAAATTCCTTGCACAATAAGAGGTTCAATTGGGTCAACGAGGCACCGAGTACTTTTCGGACACCGATCTCCTTGGTGCGTCTTTCGGTGGTATGTATGACCAATCCCAACAGTCCCAGACAACTTATCACTATCGCCAAGCCGGTTGCCCATTTCAATAAAACCGAAGTTTTGCGCTCTTGTTCATAGAATTGCTTTACGGTATCATCCATAAAATGGATTTCAAAAACATCCTCGGGATAAACGGATTTCCAAGCATTCCCCACCTTGGTAATTACAGGGGTCAAATCGTTTGAGGCCTGTTCGTTCAATGAAAAATGAAGTGTATTGAATTGGGTGTAAATATCCCTATTCGCATCCCCAATCAAAGCCATAGGTTGAATGTTCGAACGTAAGGAACGTTGATGAAAATCTTTCATCACCCCAACGATTGGAAATTGCCCATCGTCGAATTTTAAGAATTTACCAATCGCATCCGTCGGATTTTGAAACCCCAGTATTTTGGAATAGGTTTCGTTGATTACATATTCCTGAATCGTATCATTAAGCCTATCCCGGCCTGCCAATAATTCGATATCATATACTTTAAGGTAATTCAGATCGCCGAAGAGTTGTTGTAGTTCTGTATTGATTTCTTTCCGATCGTCACTAAAGGTCACAATGGTCGAATTGCTATTATTCGAGGCGGGGGGATCATTGGCCAGACTTATCATTGAAATCTCGGGTATCTGCGCAAGGGCATCTGCAAAAGTGATGCGTTTACTTAAATCATCATTTTGCCAGACCCGAACGTAGGCATTCGCCTCAGTCTTAAACCCCATGTCCTTAGCCATTAGAAAACTTAATTGTTTGCCCACGATAAATGTGGCCACGATAAAAATCTGTGCGATTACAAATTGAAAAACCGTCAGATATTTTCGAAGGGCCGTTTTATCATTGCCCGATATGACCTGATTTTTCAAAACGGATACCGGTTTATAATCCGAAAGTACCAAGGCAGGATAAAAGCCTGAAAAAAAAGTGATCAACAATAGAAGTACAACCAATGAAACAATAAGCATAGGATGGGAGAACAGACCGAATGCAACCCCTTCTGGAATGAAATCGGAAAAAACCCGAAACAACCATGAGGCCAAAAAAACGGATGCTACCGTTGCGCTTAAAGTCAAAAGGAAAGTTTCGCCCAAAAACTGGAAAACCAATTGTTTCCTTGAACTTCCCAGCGTTTTTCGGATACCGATCTCCTTTGCTCGTTTAGTAGCTTGGGCCGTATTGAGATTGATAAAATTAATACAGCCCAGTAGCAGCAAAAATAAAGCCGCAAGACCCAAGCTTACCAATACGATTTTGCTTGCAACGTATTCCGAATTGTTGAAAATGCCGTAGTCTTTATTAAAATGGATATCCGCCAAGGGTTGTAGGTGAAAGTTCCTTCTTTGGCCTAAATCATAGGTTTGCTTATCGGCATGCTCATAGGCCACTGCATCCAATTGCTTTTGAATTGTTGTTAGGTTTGTGTTCGGTGCGATTTTTACGAACACCATATTCGATGAGTTCGTACTGTTCCACTCATTATTGAAGAAATCAGCTTCAAGGGGGGTATCCCTGACGGTTTCCAACGACAAAAACTCTTTGAAATACAGGTCGGTCCGTTGTTTGGGATCTTCAACAATGCCAGATACGGTCATCGGAATCCCATCATTATATATCAAAACCCGGCCCATAATTTCATGGGGTTTCAAATTTGGAAAATAACGGGTGGCCCTCTCCAAAGTAAGTACCAGTTGCCCTGGTTGCGACAGGCTAGTGGGTGAACCCGTCAGCCAATTGTAATTGAAGAGGTCAAAATAGTTGGCGTCTGTAATGATAGCATCTTCAATATTGCGATAGGTTTTGGCAGTTTCTTCATTTTCAACAGATTGAAGGTATTGTGTGAAGAAGGTGCTTACGGTTTCAAAACCGGTCATATCCTCTTTGGCATATTTCCCAATGGGAACGGCGACACCTCGATTGTGAAAATAGCCCTCGGGGCTCATAAAATCGGATGTTAGACGATAAATACGCTCTCCATCGGGATGGAACTTGTCAAAGGTCAAATCATAATAGATCATTGCCCCAATGACAAAGGCAGCACTTAAGCCTATTGATAGACCGAT
>NZ_JBATHS010000200.1:0-8307 GCF_049667165.1 Maribacter sp. | reverse complement strand
TCAAAATTAAAACTTAAAAAGGGTTGCCAGTTGGCAACCCTTTTTAAGTTTTAATTTTGAGCTTGGTCGAATACCCGCATTATCAATAATTATTGCTTATTCCACGCTAAATTTCAATTGGACTAATCATTCTGCATTAATCGCAATTACACTTTGATTTTCACTCTGTTCTTTGTTCTTTAATCCATGTACAAAATACATGTCCATCATTCCTTTATTTTTTACATGTATCTGTCCCCTATGCTCACATTTGTAAGTGTCCTTGATCAACAGATAGGTGCTTTCTGAAACGTTTACTTTACCTGGCTCTGACATAGATTCCATACGGGAAGCAACATTTACGGCATCTCCCCATATATCGTAAGCGAACTTTCTGGTCCCTACAACCCCAGCTACTACAGGGCCTGTATTAATTCCAATTCGAATATCAATATTCATTATACCACCTGTGGTATTTTTTTTGGCATCTTCCATAATTTGGGCTATTTCGAAACCAGCTTGTACCATTTTAAGGTGATGGTCTTCTGTAGGAAAAGGCAAGCCACCGGCGCACATATAGGCATCCCCGATTGTTTTTATTTTTTCCAGACCATATTTATCCATAACCGCATCGAATTTAGAGAAGAAGTAATCCACTGCCTGCACCAGCTCTTCCGGTGACAAGGACTCTGAGTAACGGGTAAACCCTTTGAAATCGGTAAACATAACAGTTACCGATTCAAATTTCTTGGCTTGCACCTTTCCGTGTTCCTTTAGTTCCAGGGCAGTTTCATCCGGAAGTATATTCCGCAACAAATTCTCAGAACGGTTTTTCTCGTTTTCAATGATCTTATTGGTTTTCTTAATATACCGGTATCTATTTAAGGCACCCATGGCCAGGACAAAAAGCACCACCAACGAAGCTACCGTGCCATAGATTACATATTTTTGCCTTTTTGCCTGTAATTCAGTGATAACCGCTTCTTTTTCCAAAAGCCCAATTTCATCCTGTTTCTTATCCAGTTCAAAATCAAACTGCAGTCCACGGATCTTATCATCAGTTTTAATATTGAAAATAGAATCTTTTAATTCCAGGTATTTATTCTGGTAGGCATAAGCATTTTTATAATCCCCCGCAGCATCATAAGCTAAAGCCATTCCTTGATAAATATCCCTAAGCTCTTCATTGGTCTCTATCTCAATCGCCAGATGCTCTGCAGTTTTATATACCTCAAGGGCCTTTTTTGGATTGCTATTTTTATAGGTATTGCCCAACGCCAAAAGTGTCCGAACTTGATCTAATGGCTGGTTGGAATCCTTGGCCGTTTGATACGCCATGTGAAAAAATTCAATGGCTTTCTGTACATTCCCTATTTGGCGTTCTTCTTTTCCAATGCTCGTCAGAATATGGGCGTAATCCGGCGTGTCCTTATTGATTATTAAAGCTTCTTTATAATATTTTAATGCATTTTCATGGTCATTTTTTTTACTATAGACCTCCCCCAAACCCCATAAATAGGCAGATTGAAGTTGTATGCTATTTAAATCTGCTAAATAGGGTTCAACTTGTTTGTAATAGTCTAAAGCCTTGTCGTAGTCATTAGTTTGGCTGAAAACTGATCCGATATTAAGCAAGGCAGTGGTAACTCTTACTGGGTCTTGTAACTTTTCTGAGAGACTAAGGGACTTTAAATAGTAATCTAAGGCTTTAGCAAGACTACCTTGATCGTAATAGACCCCCCCTAAGTTACTGGACAAATTGGCAATCCCCAAGGTGTCTTGAATGGCCTCAAAAGTCTGCATAGATTGGGTCCAATTCTCCAGAACCTCTTTATACTTGCCTTGATAATACTCGGCTATTCCTTTATGCTTAAGAGCATAGGCTTTACCTTTTTTAAACCCTAATGCATCAGCAAGGGTAATGGCCTGATCGGCATAGGTCTTGGCCTGGTCCAATTCGTCGATTTGAATCAATTCAAGACTTAATGTATTCAAGGCATCGACCTTTGTGGTGTCTTGAAGCCTTGTTTGTACACTATTCTTTAAACTATCGATTCGGGTGTTTTGACCCCATAAGGAACCTGATACCAATAATAACAGCGATGTCACCATCAAAATGTAGGTTCTTTTTTTATAGTCGATCATAGGCATTCCATTATTACTACTCTTTTACCACACTAAATACTTGTACGTCATCATTATTGCTTAAACGGATAAAATACATTCCCTCCTTAAGGCCACTCATGTCTATTGAGTGCGTGGTGGGAGCAATCGTACCGTCTAGCGTTGTATTGCTAAGCGATGTAATTAGCATACCATATAAATCAAAGACATCCAGAGTGACCATCGCCGAAATATCCTGTTCAATATACAAAATACCGTTCACAGGGTTGGGGTACAAAATGTAAGATGAGATCCCACTGTCATTGGTGGTATTGTTAGAATCACATTTGTTTGATTTTGAATTGACCCTGGAGGTAGTTGAACTTTTATGATTACTATCCATGCTGGTAAGTTCCCATTTTAGGGTAGTTCCATCAAAACGAATTTCAAAAGTGTGCTCGCCGGGTAAAAATTTAATGGGCAGTTCCCCACTGTTTTGTGCCGGACCTGTCAATCGATTTTCTGGCCCTACCAATATATAAATGGCCTCATCGTTCGGGTTCACATACCTGAAATGGGCAATATAAAACAAGCCGTCTGGGTCTCCAGGATTATCTTCCACGCAATCCGTGTAGGTGCGAATCTTACGAAGGTTATTGATCGGGTTAATATAGACGGTCCCGATACGGTTGTATTCAATCACATAATTCTGTGGTTCCATGATCTTGATGAAATAGACCCCAGTGGCTCCTGGTGTATACGGATTGCCCTCCACATCTTCTATACTGTATTGGAGACCCATAGGGAATACCTCTTCCTCCGTCTCGTTATACACATACCCCGTAATGCTAGCTGTTATGGCAGCGGTATCAATGGTTGCTCCTTGATCAATCACTAGATCTCCTATTTCTGCAGTGAGCCTGGCCTCAATTACTGACAATGTGCTCAAATTTCCATATTCAATGACATAACTATGCGGTTCCCTGATTCTAATAAAGTAACTACCCAATTCGAACTGTGCTCCAACTTCAAACTCATTATTTTCCGCATCTACAAAATAATAGGGGATTCCAATTGGAAAAACACTTTCTGAAGTCTCATCATATGCATAGCCGTCAATAACCGAGATGATATCATCAGAAGTTAGTATTTGACCATAATTAATTTCCATGGGGTCGGCACTAAAGGTCAGGGTCTTCTTGAAAATCTCTAGTGACCCAACACGTTCATATTCGACACTATAATTTTGTGGCGCCTTGATTCTAATTTCATAGGTGCCAACATTAAGAAGCTCTCCAAGTTCAAACTCCTGGCCACTATCCATAACATCCACAAAATAAAAGGGGATTCCATCTGGGAAAACGGTTTCTGACGTTTCTTCATACACATATCCATCAATAATCGCGTTGATATCCTCAATGGTAAGGGTGGTGCCGTAGATAATTTCCAGATCTTCAATAGCAGCCGTTAAAGTAGCCGGGCTTACCGTGATATTGGCAGAGCCGTATTCAATACTAAAGTTATTTGAAAGGTTGGAAAGGAAAGCCCCTGGAAAAATCAATGAGGGTTCTTCCCCTACGTTAACATCAAGGCCTGTTAACAGGTTGGCAGCATAGACCTTATCAACAGTTCGTTCTTCTTCTCCTTCAGGGGTGCCGTCTTCAAAATCCACTACGGCGAATATAGAAGCAAAATCTTCAAATCCATTTTGGTTTAAGATTCCAGTTCCATTTATCACAGCCCTAGATTTATTGCTAATTGGATCATATAACTCAATCTGGTCATTTAAAAGATCTTGACCATTTATTACGGCCCTCGATTTATTTATGACTGCTCTTGACTTATTGCCAATGGGCTCTATATCAAAATAATTAATGAAATTTTGCTCATCCAAATCGAGTAAATTCATTTTACTTGTCTCACTATTAATAACCGCCCTTGATTTATTTTGGATAACTCTTTCACTGGCAAACCAACTTCCACCATTCAATAAATCCAAAATTTGTTCTTGATTTATAACTGCCCTGCTTTTGTTTATCAAAATCAGCGTATTCTCTTCAAAGAAGTCATCATTATGCGCATTTATAATGGTTTGTAGAAAAAGGTCCCCATCTTCTATACCATCGTTTATGAAATCATAATTCAATTGTACATTCACCGCATCTCCATAGGTAATCTCTTGGGATTCTGGAGTGATGGCCAAATCTTTTTTGGTGACGCGTAAGAGTCCGTTCACGAAGTTTATCAGGTACCCATCCAAATTTGCAAGTTGCTCTGCGGTGGCGTATGTCATATCAAATTCGGGGGTAATGGTATAATTCGTTACGTCTGGAAAGGGAGCACGAGCGTCTGCAGGGGATGCCAATTTAATTGGCGGGAGTTCATCACCAAATTCAATTCCCTCCGGAAGCCCATCTGCAGTATAGCTAAATTGATAGGATTGTCCATATTCTATAGCTAAAGTATCTGCATATATCTTCACAGCAATTCTTCCGTCTTCAATAATGGGTAAGGGGTTGGAGTTGCCACCATCATCACCAGTATCGGTGATACTAATGGTATTGATCAAGGCATTAGGGTTCCCGACAAAGGGAGGTACCATAACTACGATTTCTGTGTCGTCACTCGAAATTATTTCCAATTCTATTTGACTGTCGCCCTCGCCTAGGAATACTTTGGGCTCTTCTGGAATATACTTTCCGATCAGCGTTACCTGCACAGGCACTATACTGAGGCTGTCCTTTTTTTCTTCTGGCACTTCAATCTTCGTTAATATGGCAGTCTGTCTAGCTATTTTTTGCAGTGCCGCAACAGCATTTATAAGCCCTATTCCGGACTGTTCGGGGATGCCCGATGGTATGGCTGCACTTTTCAATAATGCCAGGGCCTGGTCTCCCAGTACATTGGAAGTGTCCTCTACCACCAAGCCTAAATCAGCTATCAAGTCTTGCGGCAAACCACCTGGATACCACGTTGGTATGGCCGACATCAATAAACCAAAGGTCGCAGCAGCATGAGGTGCAGCGGCTGAGGTGCCAAAGAAGTTGTTAAACCCATTACCATCAGTATCGGTACCAAAATTGGTGATGTTATTTATGTCCACCCCATCTGGGGCAGAAATGTCAACCTTAAGTGCCACATTGTTTGAGAGTACACCGGCATAGGAAGAGAAAGCCTCCGGTGATGGATTCTGCGCTAGTCCGTGGAATACGGCCCCTACGGTTACAGCAGCATCTGTCATCGCGTGTCCGCTGACGGTTGGGGCCCCAACTTCATACTCCAAATACTCTAGACCATTAGACTTAAAGACAATATATCGAAAGGCTAAATTAGCCGGAGCCGGCCCGTTGGCACTTGTGATCATTATATTGGCAGTAGCGTTGGTGGTAGCCTGAAATAGCATGGCCTCAACTGAATCTCCCAATTCGTTATCGCGATTGGTATCCACTATTTTTTCACCAGTATCCGTAATCAAATAAATGTCCAGATCAGTAGGAGTGGTATTATTAAAATTCTGAGATGCCTGAGGTTCATCCCATTGCAGAACAAACATGTAAGTACCTGGCTCTAAACTAATTTTATTACTAATATCCTGGCTGCCGTCAGGGTTGGTTCCAAAAACGTGGGCAACTGTACCTGCGACGAGAAAATCTGGCACAACGGAGGAACTTGAGTTCGTAAAAACGCCTTGCTGCGCATTGTCGGCGAAATTTCCTGAAGAGGTTACATAGGCCCTGCCGGGTTTATCTGTAAAATCCTTGATTGCCTCTGCAATTTCTCCATCTCCAAAAAATGGTTCCAGAGGGTAGGTAACGTCGTCGGTTATGATCATATAGTCATCATTGGACATAATTTCAATACCTAATGCCAAATCTCGCGGAGACAAGACTCCTGTATAGAATCCAAGCTTGGCCCCAGGTGCCACATCGTGTATGATTTGCATCATGGCGCGACCTTCGTCTGAACCCTTACCAGGTAAGTCTTTTATAATATCTACCGGGGTTAAATTTCCTTCGTCATTTTCTAACCCTGGCAAATCACTTTGGTCGACATCTAAATCGGCTTCTCCTGGGTTAACTTTGTCATAACTATCCGAAATGACCCCTATTTTTATTCCACGACCATCTACCGGTATGCGGCTCCCATCTTCCTCCCTGCCAGCACTAAAAGATTCGCGCACATCATTTGTCAACATAGCTGCATCTCCCTGTGAGTCAACGGTACCTGCAGCAAGACTTGGTAGATATAAAGGTCTTGCAAAATTGATTATAGTATCAATGGTACCATCTCCATAATCATTCAATTCCAATAACCTATTGATGGGAAAATATACATCAATGGTCGCATATTTAGCTTCGATAATGGCTGGGTCTACAATAAAGTGGGACAAAGTTCTTCCAAAACCTGTTGGTTCAGCAAGCTGGAGCAGATCTAACACAGCCTGTATATTACCGCTTGCCGGTACGATTTCTATGAGCACCTCCTCCTCTGTGTTGAGTTGGAAAATTAATTCCGAAGGTAAATCCCCGGCAGTATTCGTGCCCAAAGCAGTTAACTCAGATCCAATTGGGGTATATATTTTTCCTACGCCCCCGTATACAGGACAAACTATACAGGCTTCCTCACATACAGGAGAATCTGCAGCAGCTCTAATTTTGGTCTCTGAATTCCCGTTTTGAACTATAGTCCATTTGGCGTGCCCATTTCCATTAAATACAACTGAAAAAGCCTTTTCCACCGTACCTGGTTCAAAGGTATTTAGGACATTAAATTTTTCCACTCCTTGGTATTCACTGTCGTCTATTTTATCGCTTAAATAGACATAACTATCCCCTTCAGGAAGAATAATTTCATTGTCATTGGGGTTGGTATACCCAAACCACGCTTTAGTCAGCCCATTTTCCATTTCCTGGACACAGATAGAAAGGGAAATATCTTGGTTATTCCCTTTGGGACCTCCTTTTCCTTTTCCTTTTTGGGCATACCCAACTAGTATAAAAAATAGAGAAAATAGCATTGCTAAATGCAATCGCCAGTTGGCACTATTTGTAGTTTGTATTGGGCTATGGGTCCGATTACTTACATAGTAGTTGTGTTTCATAACCTTCAGTTAGTTAGTTTCTCTTTAATTTTGTTAAAATGGTTGTGTCGCAACCATTTTAGCCTTCATCGTAAATTGCTTTCGATACTGTAGTACAATGATATTTCTATCATCAATTGATACAAGGGTGCTTTTTTAATATTCTAATCATAAAAAGTCAGCGGGGGGAGTGACTTAACATAAGTAAAATCAGATGATTATTCATTCAAAAACCGCAAATAACAATTGGCTATTAAAGAGCGACTTTCAATGAATTAAATCTGTTCCTAAAAATTCGGGGAGAATCAATACTAATTAAATTTACTGATAATAAATCTAATTTTTTGATGAATCTCTAAAATTACGAGGTAATGGGGGAAGAATGTAGGCGTTTTCGTATAATATTACGCCTTTTTTGTAAGTTTTTCTCGACCAGGCAACGTCTAAGACTTTATTTTAAATCTCAAGAAAATTCTGAATCGCCACATCATAACTATGTAAACCAAAGCCTAGAATAACGCCTTTTGCCAATGGTGAGATATAAGAAACGTGCCTAAAGTCTTCCCAACCAAAGGCATTTGAAATATGCACTTCAACAACCGCTGTAGTAACTCCTTTTATGGCATCACCAATGCCAATGGAAGTATGGGTGTAGGCCCCGGCGTTTATGATAATAACGTCATAGGAATATCCTACCTCCTGTATTTTATCAATAAGTTCCCCCTCTTTGTTCGATTGATACTATTCCAACTGAACATTTTTGAACATGGCTTTTATTTGTTCAAAATAGGCTTCAAAAGTGTTGTTTCCCTAAACTTCCGGTTCTCTTTTCCCTAAAAGGTTAAGGTTTGGGCCATTAATAACAAGCATTTTCATTTACTGGTTTTTGAACGGTCATTTACACTGAATGGGTTCATTTAAAATTCACTTGAATCATATAACCCCCACAGCCAACAACCTACATCTATTGATGAAAATAGGGAATTGCTGGGCATAAAAAAAGGGAAGCTTTTCCACTCCCCTATAGTTTTATCCATTTTATTTTTCCTTGTGAAAAGGCCAAGCCGCGAGACCACCTTCCAAAACCTTTACATTGGTATACCCATGGGCCTTCAATAGTACGGCGGCCTCATAGCCTCTTAGGG
>NZ_JBATHS010000199.1:0-19169 GCF_049667165.1 Maribacter sp. | reverse complement strand
TAGGAATCTTCCAGTACGAATCCGCTGGGATGCAAAAGCATTTAAAGGAACTGAAACCAACGGTATTCGAGGATCTTATTGCCATGAATGCCCTGTATCGTCCAGGACCCATGGAGTACATTCCCAGTTTTATTGCACGTAAGCATGGGCGTGAAGAGATCACCTATGATCTTGACGATATGGAGGAGTACCTAAAAGAGACCTATGGCATTACCGTGTACCAAGAGCAGGTGATGCTGTTGTCCCAAAAGCTGGCCAATTTCTCTAAGGGCGATGCCGATGTGTTGCGTAAGGCCATGGGGAAAAAGATTTTTGCCCTGCTGCAAAAATTAAAACCCCAATTCTTGGATGGAGGGGAGAAGAACGGACATGCCCGGGAGGTACTTGAAAAGATATGGAAGGATTGGGAAGCCTTTGCGGCCTATGCCTTCAATAAGAGCCATTCAACTTGCTATGCCTATATCGCCTACCAAACGGCTTATTTAAAGGCACATTACCCGGCAGAATATATGGCAGCGGTGCTTTCGAACAACATGAACGACATTAAGCAGGTCACCTTCTTCATGGAAGAATGTAAGCGTATGGGCTTGGATGTACTCGGACCCGATGTCAATGAATCGTATTATAAGTTCGCCGTAAACAAAGATGGGGCCGTTCGTTTTGGAATGGGAGCCATAAAAGGTGTGGGGCGCGCAGCGGTAGAGACGATTGTTGCCAACAGAAAGGAGGATGGACCATTCAAGTCGGTCTTTGATTTGGCAAAACGCATCGATTTACGGGCTTCCAACAAAAAGGCCTTCGAAAGTTTGGCCGTGGCCGGTGGTTTTGATTCTTTCGGAACTACCCACAGGGCCCAGTATTTTCATCAAGAAGGCGATGGGGTGACCTTTTTGGAAAAAGTGATCAAGTATGGTTCAAAATATCAGGAAAATGAGAATTCCTCCCAAGTAAGCCTTTTCGGGGATACCAGTGAAGTACAGATACCGGAACCAGAGGTACCCCCATGTGAGGAGTGGGGCACAATGGAAAAACTACGGCGGGAAAAAGAGGTAGTGGGCATCTATATTTCAGGCCATCCGTTGGATGATTTTAAGACGGAAATCAATGCGTTCTGCAATGCCAGTGTTTCGAATGCCCATAATTTGGAAGAGCTCGTAAACCGTGAATTCTCCATCGCGGGGGTTATATCCGATGTGCAGCATCGCGTCTCTAAGAATGGAAAGGGATGGGCCTTGTTTACCATTGAGGATTATACCGATTCGTTCGAATTCCGGATTTTTGGGGAAGAGTATTTGAAGTACCGTCATTTTCTGATGCTCAATTCATTTGTTTATGTGAAGATCTTCGTAAGGGAAGGTTGGGTAAACCGGGAAACAGGCCAAAAAGGGGATCCCAGAATGCAGTTCAACCATTTTATGTTGCTTCAGGATGTAATGGAAACCTTTGCCAAGAAGTTGACCATAAAACTCAATATTGATGAGCTGAGGGAAGAGCGTATTGATGATCTTAAACATACGTTGGTATCGCATAAAGGGAGCCACCCCTTGAATTTTGTGGTGTATGAAATGCAGGAGGAAATAAAGGTGAATCTGTCGAGTAGAAAACAAAAAGTACAGATTACCAGTGAATTATTAAATCTGCTGGAAGCGAAAGAAGTGCATTATAAATTGAATTGATGATAAATTACATCAATACAGCTATAGGAAAAACGAATGTGGCGTTCGTAAGGTTCAGGTAAAATATTTGACTAAATTTGTATAATTATTAAATAAAACAACATGGCATTAGAAATAACAGATGCTACTTTTGACGAGGTAGTTTTAAAAAGTGATAAACCAGTAGTAGTGGATTTTTGGGCAGCTTGGTGTGGTCCTTGTAGAATGGTAGGCCCTATCATCGAAGAGGTAAGCGCAGAATATGATGGAAAAGCCATTGTAGGCAAGGTAGATGTGGATACGAATCAGGAATTCGCTGCAAAATATGGGGTACGTAATATCCCAACGGTATTGGTGTTCAAAAATGGCGAAATCGTAAATAGACAAGTAGGGGTTTCTCCCAAGAAAGTCTATACCGACGCTATTGATGCACTATTGTAAAAGAAAATTCTCAATAAACAAAAAGGCTCTGATGGTAACTTCAGGGCCTTTTTTTTATCTTAGTTGAACATTCACCGATATGGATCTTAGATCAGAATTAGACAGGGCAAGCTTATTCCAGAACTTGGAGCTTTTGGCACAACAGGTGGTCGAGGGTTTCATCAGTGGCATACATAAGAGCCCGTTTCATGGATTTTCTGCGGAATTCGCCGAACACCAAATCTATAACAGTGGGGAGAGTACCAAACATATCGATTGGAAGCTGTTCGCCAAAACCGATAAATTATACACCAAAAGGTACGAGGAAGAAACCAATCTACGGTGCCATATGGTCTTAGACAATTCGGCCTCTATGTATTACCCCCGAATTGAGGCGCCGACAATGGATAACCTGAATAAAATCGGGTTTGGGGTTTTGGCCATTGCCGCTATAATGAATATCCTAAAAAGACAGCGCGATGCTGTCGGTTTGAGTGTTTTCTCTGATACCTATAATTACTATGCGCCAGAAAAGGGGAGCGAAAGACACCATCAAATGCTGCTGTCAAAGTTAAGTGAGATCAGCTTGGATACCCAACCGGCAAAGAAGACCCAGATGTATACCTATTTGCATTTGATAGCCGAAAAGCTGAAAAGACGAAGTCTTATTTTTCTGTTTACCGATATGTTTCAAACCGAAACCGATGACGAAAGGATATTCGAGGCTTTACGGCATTTGAAATATAATAAACATGAGGTGGTTTTATTTCATTTGTTGGATGCGGACAAGGAACTGCATTTTGATTTTGGGAATGCCCCTAAACGTTTTTTGGATGTTGAGACCGGGGAACATATAGACCTGTTTTCCGATACGGTAAAGCCGGGGTATGAAAAAGCCGTCAAGGAGTATTTTGAGTCGCTTAAACTAAAATGCGCCCAATACAAGATAAAGTATGTGGAGGTCGATGTTCGTGGCGATTTTTCAAAAGTGTTGAATACTTTTATGGTAGAGCGGCAAAAATTCCTTTGATGTTACTGAATATTTTGCAAGAAATTGTTTGCGGATTTCATTTAGCAATGTATATTTGCACCGCTCAAAGCACGGTCTGGTAGTTCAGTCCTGACGATTCCATAGGAATGTCAGGATGCTGACAAGCAAAGCTTCGTCAGCATTGGTTACCGTTTTAGTAATAAAATACCGTAGTAGTTCATAAAATATTGGTCTGGTAGTTCAGTTGGTTAGAATACCTGCCTGTCACGCAGGGGGTCGCGGGTTCGAGTCCCGTCCAGACCGCAAAAGGAAGCCCTTCACGAAAGTGAGGGGCTTTTTCATTTTGAAGCTCTTGAAAGCTTGCTTTCAAAGGCGAAGAAATGGGAAAGACACCCACCAACGTAGTTGGTGAAGGGTGCTTGGTATTGCAGGGCCACCATTTGGGCCGTTTCCGAACATCGTGAGGAAACAATCCCGGACATGGGAAGTGCCATATTCCAATACCCAAATTCCAAATAAGAAAGTCAATCAAGTTCTAAAAAGCGATTTGATTGCCGTGCTACCCTTTGAACCGTTTCCGAGACAAGGCAAGGGAAGCAATGCCCTCCAGACCGCAAAATAAATTCCTTCCGACCTTAGGCCGAAAGGAATTTTCAATTTCACATCTTTATTCAAGTTAAGTGAGCCGATTAGATTTTTTATTCGGCTCAAGATCACAAAAGCAATGCGTTGTTTAAAAGAATTAGTTGACTCATAGTATTTTGTGTATATCTAGTCGTAAGTTGAGTTATTTGCCGAAAATTAAACGACCCATAAGTTTTCTTAAAAATGACGTATCGGAGAACTCTCCGAAAGTTTAGGGATAGGTATGGGAAAAGGAAGTTCATGAATCCGCACTATAGAAGTATATTAAAAGGTGGGTTTAATTACTACTTAATTATAGCCCCCTAAAACTCTTGTGGCTTGACATTTTTTCAATGAATTCTTTTCAGGGGTAATAGAAATAAGAGATAGTTTTTACCATGTCAAATACCTGTTATTTCTTATTCAAATCAATTAAATATCCCACAGAAAAATTAAAAAAACCAGTGGTTTTTAAACTGGGTTCCGATGCTACTGGAGAGGGAAAGTTAATGTTATAACCTAATTCAAAATCCCATGATTTGGTGGCTAATGCTAGCGGAATGTTCAATTGTGTATTCAATAAGTCGAATATATCATCATAAATAAATTCGGTGGTCGGTTCATTGCCTTGAGTGTTCAACTGCTCCAAGGCAATGGTTTGTTGTGCGATCACAAAATTTAGTTGCGGTCTTAATCGTAGGACAAAATTCTTTTGTTTGGTAAGGGTTGCACTCACATAGGTTCGTGAAACAAGTTGAAAGGCTTGGTCTGTACCGAATAAGTATGAAGCTGTAAGTTTTGTACCAAGGTTTCGTTTTTTATTCCTCAATCCAAGAGTCAGGTCCAACGAATTGGTAAAGGTGTCCCAATCATTGGCATAAAAGTATCTGGTATACCCTGTATTGAAGGTAACGTGTTTTTTTTTGCCAATAGTTTTGTAATAACCAACCGATACATTGGTATAGTCCCAGTGAGGCACAAAGGATTCGTAAAAAATCCCTGAAATACTCATGTTAAATCCCGAAGAACTATAATAGGATAATTGAGGTACGATATTAAATTGGTCAACTGCAGATTCGCGTCCGGTAAAATAGGTATGGCTATTTAAGGAAACGTTGGTGTAGAGAAAGTCGTATTTGTCAAAAGAGTTTAAAATATCATCTAGAAATTGTTGGTCATTAAAAAAAAGTTCGTCCAACAGAAAATCGATCTCATCGCCTTGTTCTGGTTCTTGGGCATATAAATTAGGAGTGGTTGCCACTGTAAACAGTAGCAACCAAACTGCCAATACGCCCTTGTTGTTTATATAGCGATGGATGTTCATCCTTTATTCATATTTTAGCCTCCACCATTTACGTTTCCATTTGTGCCACCAGAGCCCTTATCTGGACCATTGCGTCCAGGTCGTTCCCCATCACCCCCAAAACCATGTTGGTTTCTAATTTCGCCTTGATCTCGTGATTGCCTGTTTTGCTGTACACGTTCCTGTAACATGTGTCTTTGCTCTTGGGTCAAGGATTCCCTGAATTGATTTCTTACCTGGCGCAATTGCCTTTCCTGGTTTTGTACCAAATCGTTTTGCTCTTTAGAGAAAGATTCTCGTAGGCGAAGTCTCATCTGTTCCTTTGTTTGGGTTTGGTCTTTTAAAATGGCCAACTGCTCATCAGTTAAAGAAGCTCGAAGTTGTTCGCGATTTTGCAACATCAATTGTCTTTGGGTTTGCAACATTTCTTGTTGTTCTTGCGATAACTGATTCATGATCGGTTCAAAATCAGTTTCTTGGGCAAAAAGAAAACTACCTGAGGTAAAAAACATTACAAGACCGATAAGTGCAATGAGGGTTTTTACTTTTGTTTTCATGACTACTAATTTTTATTTTTTTGTGCGTTTAGTACTTAGAACCTAATTTTTTGAAATAGTTCGTTTGGACTATAACACTATGTTTTCGATTAAATTTTCATCTATATATCCATTTATCACTGAATCTTCAATCAAAAGGGAATTAATAAATATGTTTTCCAACCGTTGTTCAGAAAGTTCTGCTTCAACAATAATTTCATTGGTTATATACTCATTTACAAATTTATCTATGTTGGCATCATCTACGAGCAGGGATGTTACTAAAAAATCGTCTGAAGGATCAATTTCATTTGGGATAACGGCTACTTCAACATCTATCATTTCCAAGTTGTTTTCATTATTATTGGTGGTCTGCCACCAAAAAGTAAATGCAACAAGCAGTACTATTGACGCTGCAATGGGATAGGCAATAAAAGGTTTAAGCCTAAATACAGTTCGTTTTTGTTCTTTTTTAAGTTGTACACTTTTTAAAATAGTCTCCTTTGATTTAGAGAAATAGTCATCCGGCACATCCAATCCCAGATATTCCTTATGCTCCTGGGCAAGATTTTTTTTAAGGCTATCCTTCCTTAAAAAGTGATTGCCGGATTGCCCTGCTCGATGCTTCTTATTTTTATTGAATTCACTCATGGTATTGGTTAGACCTTTATTTTTTTAAATAGTTTGTTACGTTAAGACGGTAATTTGTTCCTCAATGGTTTTAACAGCACTGTAATAACTTGATTTTAAGGTGTTTTCACTTATGTTGAGAATTTCCGATATTTCCCTGAAACTTAAATCATCAAAATATTTCATTTGAAACACCTGCTGTTGTTTATCCGATAGGTTGGAGATAATGGTGTGCAGTTTCAATTGCAGTTCTTCCCCATTAAAATAGTCATCCGCTATTAACTTGTTCAGATAGTCGGCATTGTCATCCTCCAAATCAAAGGAAGTCTTTATCTTTTGTTGCTCCAAAAATCGAATCGATTCGTTATAGGCGATTCGGTACATCCATGTATGCAAAGCGCTTTTTTCCTTAAAGTGCTGTATGCCCTTATATATTCTAATACATGTGTTTTGTAGCACATCATTGGCGTTGTCGTGCGTAATCACGATTTTTCGAATATGCCAGTAGAGTCGCTCTTGATAGGCATCAAGTAAATCGCTGAAAGCTTCATCTCTTTGCTTTGGATCTTTAAGTCTTGCTATAAGCGCAGTGTCCGTGTTCAAGAGTGCGGGTTTTTACCTTAGACCTTGGTTTTTATCATTAGTTTGGTAAGGCACTAAAAAGATACTGGATCTTTAAGGATTTCCAATAGCCTGGCATTAGCATTTTACATAATGATTTTCGTTTGCCTTCCGATTGTGCACAATTATCGCTACCTGGTTTTTTAGATTGATGTACAAAAGTTCCGGAGTACACCACCGGGCCTTCCATCGGCAATTCCAACAAAACCACTTCGAAAATCAGGAAAGGCCCCTAAACCATTTCCTATAAAAGGGGGGCCATAGTCTCAAACAAAAACGTACTTCCTTCAACCTGAAAATAGAAATACCACATCCCAATGTAGGACGCTAAAATTTTCAACCCAATATTTCAAACTAAAGCAAAAAAGAGGGGTCTAAAGAAATGTGAAACGGTTTGGGAATCGAATTGTTTCGTTAAAACAATTTTTTAAATCTAATTATATAATACCATGAAAAAAATACTAGTAATGGCAGCATGTGTGGCTCTAGGAACCACCATGCTCACCGCACAGGAAAGGGATCAGGATAGGATCCAAGATCAGGATCGCACCAAATTGGTGATGGTCGATGGCGAAATGTTACAACTTCAGGATCGCGCCCAACAACGCTTGATGGAAAAACAAACCTTGGCAGACGGTACGGTGGTACAACCAGACGGCACGTACCAAACAAAGGAAGGTGCAAAGTTACGATTGCAAAATGGCGAATGCTTGGACGGTGACGGTATCAAATATCGCAATGAATACCAATATCGCTACAAAGTAAACCAAGAGAACAAAGGCTTGGCCCAAGAGCAAGTACAGGAACGCAATCAGAACCGTATGCAATACATGATGGTCGATGGGGAAATGTACCAGATCCAAAACCAATCGCAAAACCGATTGCAGTCACAGCTTCAGTTGGCAGATGGTGGAAGTGTAAATCCGGATGGTACGTTTCAAACGAGGGATCGCAAGCAATTGCAATTACAGGATGGTGAATGTTTGAATATGCAGGGCGAAGTTTTTAAAAACACCTATCAACATCAAAAAATGATGGTTCAAAAGAATATGGGAGCCAACAAGAAGATGATGAAAAAAACAAAAACTGGGGTAATGAAACCCAATCTTCCAAAACGGAAAGGTAAAAAGAGCGTTTAATAAAGGTATAAGGGGTCTTGCCCTGACCGAAGCGTCAGGGGCAGGGCCCTTTTTCTTCCACCAATAAACTAAGGATCATGAAAAGTCGATTACTACTGGTTGCGCTATTGGTACCTGCTTTCTATGTTGGACTGATCGCACAAAACATTAAAAAAGCCGTTAAGGAAAAGTCAAGTGATACCCCATCGTACGTCATAGCAGACGTGAGCTATATCAATGATGCCGTATTTATGGGGCGACGCGATTCAATAGCCGCCCCCTATATTTTCCCATCTATAGGCTATTATGATAGATCCGGCTTTTTTGCCGATGCCTCCGCATCCTATCTTACCGGTTCCGAGGAGAACAGGGTGGATCTATTTTTGATAAGCACTGGGTATCTGTACAGCTCCGACAAGTTAAGTGGGGGTATTTCGGGTACCGCTTATTTTTTTAATGAAGATAGTTATAATGTGCAATCGGAAACGGTTGCCGATCTTACGGGCCTACTTGCCTATGATTTTAAGGCTTTTGAGGTGACGCTCTCGGCCAGTAGCTATTTCAATACCGAAAGTGCTGCCGATTTTTTTATAGGTGCGATGCTCGATCGTACGTTTTATGCGGCCGATCATAAGCTTTTGATAGCCCCTTCTATAGCCGTACATGCAGGATCCCAGTACTTTTATGAAGAATATTACAGCAGCAGCCGTTTGGGAAACCGCAAAGGCCAAGGTATGGGTTCGGGGAGTACGGAGCCAACGTTGGTTACCTCGGTGGAGATTGCGGAAGCCTCAAAATTCAATCTGTTGAATATTGAACTGAGCCTTCCGTTACACTATTATCATAAGCAGTTTATTTTTTCGTTTACCCCGGTTTTGGCCTTCCCACAAAGTAGTGCGACCATTACCACGGCAGATACCGTCATCACGGAAGATCTGGAAAACGTGTTCTATTTCTCTGCCGGGATCAGTTACTGGTTTTATACTAAAAAATAGAAAAGACATTTCATTTTACAAGTTTACTGTGTAAAAACGGATAGGCACAGGGCTATTCATGTACGTCCCATCAAAGGGCCGTAATATAGGGCACTGGGTTGTTGCTCATAATTAGCTTTGGGGCGTTCCATTCATGGCCCTTTATAACAATTTCTACAAGTAACTTTTTACGGAACTGCATTGGTATATTTAAATGATTTGATAAATGGCTATACTTGTCCAAGGCATCACCGAAAACTTTTAATATCCGCAATCTTGTGTCCTTTGCATCATAGGTTACCTTAACTCAGAACATTGAAACTGCGTAAAGGCATACTTTATTTCTCCTGTGGTTACGGTATCAACCAAACGGTCAACATTTGGGGTCTTTACCTCCGTATTGCCCAATGCGTTTACAGCGGTAGAAGTCATGTCATCCGCAAAAGGAAAACATTATTTGGTTCTTTTTATGCAATCAAAAGTTGTTGGAAAATTAGGGCAACCGTAATTAAGAGGATGTTTTTTGTTTTCGAGTGTATTGATTTAAATAGGTCCGTCTAATAAACCTAAATATTATAAAGTTGGTGTTTATAACATGTATTACTAACAACAATTACAATTTTTTACGTGTAAATATCTGCAAAATTTATCCCAAACAAACGCTATTGTATCCTTTCTTCATATTAAGTGATATTGGGTTAAAACTATATGTATTTGAGTATTTATTTTTATTCATGGTATTTGTTAGTGTTTGGGTTCTTCCTTTCCAGGATCAGGACAGGATACTTTAGTGCCAATAGTCACTTTCTTTCATCTTGTTGACTAGCTAAATCCTCATCGAGGAACCTATAAGCCAAAGGTCAAGAATAGGTTTGGGAAACAAATCTGAAAACCATAAAAAAAACAATAAAAAATAAGGGACTGACTTGGATCATTTTGAGGGTCTATATATCCTCTTACTTTAGGGGCAAATTTAAAGGATTGTTTAACCTAAAATACAATGTTATGTCACTAGTAAAATTCAGAAAAAGACCTTTCGGAAATCTTGTTACACAGGATTTCTTCGATATGGATGATTTTTTCGACAATCGATCTTGTGTCAGAAATATGCTTCCCGATACGTTTTGGAATGGCAAAACCACAGAACCTGCATTGAACATCAAGGAAACCGATGATAAATTCGAAATAGAGCTTGCGGCCCCTGGCTTCGCCAAAAAAGATTTTGAGATTACCATTGAAGATGGCTGTTTGAATATATCCGCTGAAAAAACGATATCAGAAGAGGAAAAAGAGGATGATTATACACGTCGTGAATTCAGTTATAATGCTTTTGAACGTTCATTACAATTGCCAGAAAGCGTTAAGGAAGAAGAAATAAAAGCCAAGTACAAAGATGGAATATTGCGTTTTGATCTTGTAAAGAAAGAAGAGGTCAAGAAAAAACCAGCTAAAAAGGTTGAAATCGCCTAACATCCGTTGCATCTAAGAATGCCCTTTTGCCAAAACCGTACAATGCGTCCATGCTTATAGGTTTGGTAAATGGGCATTTTCTTTTACTTTAATTTTGGCTAAAAGTGTTTTATTATGAGGCATGTCTTCAAATAATAATCCGTTGCTATCATTGATTCTCTGCAATATTTTGTAATTCGTCTTTGTTCAATATAATGATTCTTCGTGCATGTCCCATGGTAATCAGTCCTTCTTCCCGAAATTCTGAAAGGGTTCTAATGGCGGTCTCTGTTGCCGTGCCGATCATGCCTGCAAAATCTTCCCTGGGAATATCAAGACCTTCGTAGTATGAATCTTTTATGATTCCCTTTTTATGTAGGCTCAAAAGGGCTTGGGCCACCCGCTGTCGCACGGTGGCATAGGCCATATTTACCAATTGGTCCTGAACTTGGATCAGGTCGTTCGAAATGATGTCCATAAATTTATGGGAGACGTCCCTATTATCGTTGATCAGGTGTATGAAATCAGATTTGGGAATAGCGTATACTTCGGTAGCATCTATAGCCATGGCTGTTTCTAGATAGATGCCTTTTGGGTTCAAAAGGGAAAGCTGCCCGATAAAATCGCCTGCCTTATGTATGCCCGTTACGAATTCCTTGCCAGATTCGGTTGATCGGTAGGTCTTTGCCGTGCCTCTTTCGATAAAGAACAACGTATGGGCACCATCACCCTCCCTAAAAATGAAATCTTTTTTTTCGTACGATTTTGGACGATATTCCTTTTCGATTTGTTCTAGGTTCAGGTAATTGTGGGCTTCAAGAAAAAATTCGTTGATGCCCTCAATGTTCCTTGAAAACTCCTTTCGCAGAAAATCGTTTTTCCGTACCCGGGTTTCAATGGCTTCAAGCAATTCGTGTTCCTCAAAGGGTTTGGTCAAATAATCATCGGCTCCCAGGTTCATCCCTTTTCGAAAATCGGTTCGTTCCGATTTGGCCGTTAGGAATATAAAAGGTATTCCGAGGGTTTCTTTTGTATGACTTAGTTCCTCCAGTACATCATACCCATCCTTTACCGGCATCATGATATCACAAAGAATCAAGTCGGGTAGATGACGCTTTGCCTTTCCGATCCCGATCAATCCATTTTCGGCGGTGATTACCTCATAATCATGAAGTTCCAAAATATCCGCTGTGTTCTCACGTACATCCTTGTTATCCTCGATCAATAGTATTTTTTTCATTGTTTTTTGGTATCATTTCGATTACAAAAACTATTCGGTACTGGTTCTCTGCCTTCAATCCTTAAGGTAGATTATTGCCTGAAACTTTAGTTCGCAGGTACATCGGTCCTAAAAATGGGCATGCTCATGGTTGACCCTTTTGCCTCAGTAGGTATGCCATGCTTTTCTCCATATAATATCACGTTCTATTAGTATTCAATACGTCAGAACCCCTAATCAGCCTCCGCTATGGAAACCTGGGGCTGTTGGATTCTTGGGAAGGTTACCCAAAATGTTGATCCCTTATCCTCATCACTTTCCAAACCAACCGTGCCACCCATAAGTTCGGTATACTGTTTAACGATATTAAGGCCCAGTCCTGTTCCTTGTATGTTTGTACTGTTATCTGCACGGAAGAATCTTTGAAAGAGTTTGTCCTGTTCGATCTTCGGGATGCCTATTCCTTGGTCTTTCACCCTGATCGAGGTCGATTGATTATCAAGTTCAAGGGTCACCAAAATCTCTTGGTCGTTATCGGAGTATTTAATGGCATTGCTTAGAAGGTTGGTCAAAATATGTTGCATGAGTTTGGGGTCTAAATAGGCATTGACACTTTTTTTATTTGAAGTTACCTTAATTCGTTGACCTCTTTTGCGATTGGGTTCCATTTCGGAGACCACCCTCTTGGTGAAGGCTACCAATTCAATATTTTCACGATTCGGACGAACCTGACCTTCCTCCAATTTACTTAAGGAAAGGAAATCGTTTAAGATAACTACCAACCCCCTTACATTTTGCTTGATCTGATTAACATATTTCTCACGTTTGGCCTCCATGCCAGCATCATTTTGTTTTTCAATAAGAATGGCTGAGGAATGAATGGCACTCAATGGGGTCCTGAACTCATGCGAGGCCATTGCGATAAAACGCGATTTCAACTCGTTGAGTTCTTGTTCGCGTATCAAAGCTTTACGAATTTCAGTTTCTGCCTGTTTTTGTTTGGAGATATTATTATAGACAAAAAGGGTCCATTGAATCTCATCGTTCCCACTTCTTAATGGAGAAGTATTTACCGTGAAGTATTTGTTCCTGAACCGGGTCTCGAAAGATAAGGACTCTCCACCCATGGTCTTTTTTATATCTTCTTTGATTCTAAAGATTCGCTGTTTGGAATATATGTCAATATCGTCGATGCACTTACCTTCAAATAGGCTTTTATCCAAACCCATGCGGTACATTTCGCCCCCATCGATATAGACAATTTCAAAATCGGCATTGAATACGATAATGATCCCTTTTGGAAAATTTTTTGCAATAGCCGTAAACATGGCCTGGCTTTCCAAGGCCCTGTTTTCGGCATCTTTGGTTTCTTTGATTTGGTCCTCAAGGTTAAGGTTCGCCTCGATCATTTTTTGAACCGTGGCCTTTAGTTCGTTGGTACGTTCGTTTACGGTTTTTTCCAGTTCCCGCGCGTAGTCTTCCAAAAGCCAATGGCTCTTGTTCAACTGTTCGCGAACATGGTGTTCTTCCAACGCGATACTGATCAGCTGAATGATTCCATCTATGATATCCTTGTCTGCTTTTGAAGGTTTTTTTGGCTCCTTACCATAAATGCCAAAAGTGCCCAATACTTTTTTGTTGGAAGAAAAAATAGGATAGGACCAACCCGAATTAAGCCCGTATTTAAGTGCTGCTTCCCGATAGTCGATCCATAGCGGATTGGTCGTTAAATCGGTAAAGATCATTTCTTTTTTTAAATAGGCAGCAGCACCGCATGCGGCCATATCAGGCCCTAGGGGGATACCTTCAATGATATCGCAGAACCCTTTGGGAAGATGGGGCGCAGCGACTTTATGAAGCGTTTTCTTTTTTGGATCCAACTTAAAGATAGAGACAACGGAGTTTGATAAATGACCCTCTACAACGGCAACAATAGTTTCACAGATTTTTTTAAGGGGTTTATGTGTCGCGATCATTTCGAGGATTTGGCGCATCTGATCTTTGATCAACGCTTCTTCAATACGTTTGGTAACATTGTTTTGCACACCGATGAAGTGGGTCAGTTCCCCTTGGTCGTCGTAAACCGGGGTAATGGTAAGTTCGTTCCAAAACAAGGTGCCGTCTTTTTTGTAATTGCGTATTACCTCGTGGCATGGGCGACCTTCTTTAACGGCTTTTCTTATTATGCGTAGTTCCTTTTGATCACGATCGTTCTTCTGTAAAAAACGGCAGTTTCTTCCTAAGACTTCATTTTCGCTAAACCCTGTTATTTGAGAAAAAGCATCGTTGCAATAGATAATAGGGTTATCTGGAAGCTTTGCATCCACAATAATTATTCCGTTTCCTGCTGCTTCCAAAGCGCTGTTACGGACATATAGTATATCCCGAAAAGCCTTAGTCTGGGTAATATCGCGCAACACTACAAGCAATTTATTTTCTTCAAAAGGTACGATTCTTCCCTCGCAGTCTATTATTCCATCCCGTCCGGGTATAGGTGCTTCTAAAATTTGAAGCGATTTGGTCTCATGTGCTTTTGACAATACGTTGACGATTTTTGTGCTCAGTTCTTTAGGGAAAATATCCTTGACATTCTTTCCTATGGCCATTTCTCTATCAAATATTAGTGACGCAAGTTTCGACGTCTGAATATCCAGGAAGTTCCCTTTTTTGTCATGTACAATAATGGTGTCTGGGAGCGCGTTTATGATCGCACTATTTTTAGCTTCACTTTCCTTCAGTTCTTGCTCTGCTCTTTTTTTATCCGTGATATCACGAACTATGGTCAATAAGTTATGGTTGTTCAGAAGCACTGTTCTTGATTCCAGCTCAATTTTTTTCTGATTTAGGGTTAGGGAATATTCCCGAATCTGGATTTTTTTTGTTTTTATAGCTTCATTGTGGGCTACAAATATCTTTTTAGACATTTCGGAAGGAACAATTTCCTTGATATTCCTTCCTATGAGTTCTGCTCTTGGAATAGGTACAACAACTTGTTCGGGTGCATAGAAATCGATAATATCCCCGGCATAGTTTTGAATCACCATCATATCGGGTAAGGCATCTAAAAGCGCTTTGTTCTTTGCTTCCTTGGCTCTTAATTCCTTTTCCACCATTCTTGAATGTAAAGTATCCCCTATATACGCGATGGTAACGGTTTCATTCTCATAAACTGAAGGACTAAGACTTACTCGCAATGGAAATTTAAGACCGTCTTTTTTTAAACCCCATAAGTCCGATTCCCGGCCCATTCGACGTGAATGGGGACTTTCGCAAAACGCCACTCTGTGCTGAACATGTTTTCTCCGTAATTTTTTTGGGATCAAATCCTCTACTTTTTTACCCGATAGTTCCCCTTGGTCATATCCGAACATGGATTCACCAGCGATATTGGCCTTAATGATTGTCCCCTTTTTATCAACCACAAGAATGCCTTCATGTGAAGCATCAAAAATGTTTTTAAAAAGGACGCTATCGCTTGGGTTGTCTTTCATGATTCTTATTTATCTTTCATAAACTAGGGATGACGAGCATGGTCGTTTACCTCTCTATCTATGCAACTTATATGTTCCCAGTTCATTATTCTATACCGACTTGCTTTTCTTTTTTGGTGGATTTAAAGGAAAAGGACCAAATAAAAAAATTTAGAAGTGATAGAACGACCCGTTTTATGTTGGTTACTTACAGAACTTGTCTATGGGCCTGTTATGATATATGCTGTATCATAGGCATTTCTTGGATTAAATTTAAAATTAACACAGGAATACCCTTATTGAAATGACATTTATCATGTGGTATCCCCTCGAAGCTAAGTAAAAATGTTAAGCTGCTCGTACATCTTTACCCAAAAACCATTGACTTCATGAACAAATTGACGTATATCATTGTCAAGGTTATTGTTCGGAATTAATTTCGTGTTTTAGCAAGGAGGACTTTCTCCTTTGCAAAAGTGTTTACCGAATAATCTATATATGGAAGCTAAATCTATAAAAGAAGAAAAGCCACATGTTTTCTTTGAAACTATGGCCCAATTATTATATGTTGAAAGATGGGTTGAATTTTTGGCTAAGAATGTCTCGGATTCCCATTTGACCATCATGTTCAAACTAGGGCAACGAAATCTAGATGATGTGGAATCCATAGGCTTGAAATTGGAGCTTGAGAATTATTGGAAAAGATTATTGGGACCAATGACAGAATTCGGATTGTTCCATAGTGAGGATATCGGCACCGTTTTTATCGCCGGCCCCTATACGGCCATGTTTATACAAGATATAAATGGAAAAAAATTGGGTGCGTTGCCCGAAGGCCTTTTTGGTATTTTAAGGGGATTGGGCCTCAATAGGAAAGAGACCTCGGATGCTATAGAAAAGTTGGCAGAAGGACAGTATCTCATCCTTGGTAGAACCGCTACTATTACCGATAAATCATTGAAAAAGGGGACGGCTAAATTGAAAGTATCCTGATGATGAACACATAAGCGCTTTCTACATTCGCACCTCGATCATTCGTTCCATCCTTTTCTTGGCGTCACTCAAAATTTTAGCATTTTTCGCGAAGTCTTTCCAGGGATCTTGATTTTGGGCTAACCCACGACCAGCCGTGTGTATATTAAAAGCCTGGGAATGCTTGCACATCTCGAGTTCCTCCCAAGCAATGGGCATGGCTACCGGAGCCTGTTCCAGGGCCCGTACTGAGTAGGGGCAAACTGCGGTCTGTGCATATGAATTACGCAAGTAATCCAGGAACAATCGTCCTTTGCGCTTGTCTTTTCTAAAAGCAATGGTAAAATCTTCAGGATATTTTTCCGCCAAATAGGTGACCGCCTTTTTGGCAAAGCCCCGTACCTCATCGAAATTCTCAATACCCATAAGGGGAACTACCAAATGAAGACCTTCAGAACCCGTGAGCATGGTATATGCGGAAAGGCCTAATTCCTCAACCAACAGATTCCGGAGTATTTGGGCTCCTGTACGAACCGACTTAAAATTGTGGTCAGAAGGGTCAAGGTCAAAAATCAATTTGTCAGGGTAGTGCAATTTGTCTATTTTGCTCAGGGTCACATGAAAAGTTATGGTGCCTTGGCGTACCAAATAAACCAAAGTCTCTTTGTCGTTACAAATGACATGGTGTACCCAACCTTCTTTCTTTTTCACCTTGGCCATGTTTATCCAATCTGGAAAATAGTCCGATGCATTCTTTTGGAAGAATCCCTTTTCGGCAATTCCATTGGGAAAACGGTGCATCGTCAACGGGCGGTCTTCAAGGTATGGTAGCATGTGGTCTGCTATGCTTTCATAATATTGGATGAGATCTCCCTTGGTGATCCCCGACCTCGGGAAGAACACCTTGTCTTTGTATGTTGTATTGACCAATGCCATGATCTTTAGTATTTTGAAAGATATTTTTTTAGGTTAATGTGCAACACCCTAATTAATTCCTACGTTGTTCAGGACAACATAAAAATGCAGGGTAAAGTAGATGAATTCACTAAAATTTAAAATGATATGCATCATTGGGATAAATTTTAACATGCTTTTTTGGACAATTGGATTCCTTAGCTGATGCAAATCATTTTAGGGCTAAGCCCATATTTGCATTTTTGTAACCTAAAGAATAATCCCATGAAAGGTGCGACTACAAAATATTCTACTACCTATACTTTGATATCAAATCCTAAAACAAAATTCTTATTAGGTGCTGGCCTTGATGTATTGCACCAAGAAAGTCGTGAATGGTTAGATACCATTGCCTTTTGGAAAGACGAGACCAAGTTCTTTGCCCATATTCTAGGAAATAGGGAAACAAAGGAATCGGAATATGGCAAAATGTTGAATTATCTTGACAAGATCCATGAAAACCTATTCGATTATCTAACGGAAGATATCAAGGATCATGAAAAATTATTGTCCCGTTTGGAAAAAAGCGAAAAGGGCATTGCTGATGGGGACTATAGGGAAGAACATAAAAGATTGGGCGAAAGCATGGTGCTTTTTGAAAACGATTTTCGGGAATTCAAAAAAATGGTTTTTGGGTACGTCAAAAAACTTTAATAGGAACCAATAATAGCAATTGTTCAGAGGTCGATTTCAAGTCCGATAGGGCAGTGGTCCGAACCGAAAACGTCTGAATAAATCCTGACTGCTTGTAATTTGCCCACAAGGGATTCACTGATTAAAAAATAGTCGATTCGCCAACCTGTATTGCGTTCCCGAGCCTTAAACCGATAACTCCAATAGGTGTAGGCCACCTCATCGGGGTATAGCTGCCTAAAGGCATCCACAAAACCTGAACCGATAAAATGATCCATACCATCGATTTCCACTTGTGTGTAGCCAGCTGTTTTGTTGTAATTTGATTTATCGTTCTTTAAATCTATGGGCCTGTGCGCCACATTGAAATCACCACAGGCAATGACCGGTTTTTTCTTTTCTAGATTCTTAAGGTACGTGAGAAAGTCGGCATCCCATTTTTTACGATAATCCAAACGGTCTAATTGTTGTCCTGAGTTGGGGACATAAACATTCACCAGAAAGAAGTCCTTATATTCCGCGCATTGGATCCGACCCTCGGTATCGTGTTCTGCAATTCCCATATCAAGGGTTACTTCTTTGGGTTCGGACTTGCTCAATAAGGCAGTCCCTGAATACCCTTTTTTATCCGCCGAATTGTACTTGCCATAAAAACCATGCAAGGGTAACAAGGCTTTTTCTGTCTCATCGGCTTGCGCCTTGGTTTCCTGTAAACAGAGGATATCGGGATTTAATTTTTCTATCGACTCAAAAAAATCTTTTTTTACGACAGCCCGTATACCGTTAACGTTCCATGATATAATGTTCATATGCTTCGTTTTACGATATCAAATATATGATTTATATGTCTTGGGCACCAATACTACGTTTGTACCATTTTATGAGTTCATACCAAATAACCGAGAGAAAACCTATACCTGAGCTGATAAGAATTTGTGCTGCCTCCAATGAGGAAAAATCAAAGAAATCGGTCAATGGGGGGATAAAAAGTAGCATTACAGTTAGGACTACCGTAATAAAAATAATCAACGGCACGAGATTATTCCGATATTTTAGTGTGGTCAAAATGGAATAATAGAAAGAACGGTTCACAAGAGTCAATACAATATTGGCGGTAATCAAGGTTACGAATACCATGGTTCGGGTCGTAGCCTCATTGTAATCAGAACCCACGGCATACTGATACGTGGCCAAGGTTCCTACGGTAATCATCAAACCTTGGATAACGCTGGTGGCCAATTCCGTCCAGTTGAAGAAAGTCGTCGAATAAGAACGTGGTTTCTGGAGCATGGTGTTTTTCTCCATAGGCTCATTTTCATAGATGATACTACAGGTGGGCCCCATGATCAGCTCTAAAAATATGATGTGTACAGGGGTAAAGATATTAGGGAAGGCCCAGCCTAGGACCAAAGGAAAAAATACCGTCAATATTATGGGAATATGGATTGATATGATATACTGGATCGCTTTTTTTAGGTTGGTATAGATACGCCTTCCCATGGCAATGGCGTCGATCATTCGCGCTAGATCATCGTCTAATAAGATGACCGAAGCGGCTTCTTTCGCAGTTTCGGTTCCCTTTTTGCCCATGGCGATCCCA
>NZ_JBATHS010000198.1:0-5478 GCF_049667165.1 Maribacter sp. | reverse complement strand
GACAATGGGATTGATGAAAATCCGGAACAAACCCAAACGGGAATGGTCAAGGGCACGGTAAAAGACGAAAATGGAAATCCGTATCCGAACACTGGGATAACATTTTCAAAAGGATCTGAAATAATTGAAATGGTTTCGAATGCGTCCGGGAATTTTGAAAGCAAGACCAAAGGTATTGGCAATTACAGTGCTACTCTATCACCACCTTTGTCAACAGAGGTGGTAACGAACATTCCTGTTACAGTAAATGTTCCGGCCAATCAGACGGCAACGGTAGATTTCGAGATTAAACCGATACCTATAGAAGCCCATTTAAACTTTGGGACTGTGCAATTGCTTGAAGAAATCGTTGATTTGAACGGGAATACGCCAACAGACCCCAATGAACCTTTATTTGCAAAAAACAACTTTGATGACCCTATCGGTAAGCTAACTGAAATCATGGCTCCGGATGGGCATCAGGTAACTTTGTCCGAATTTCAAAACGCAGCGGGCATTATGACCGTGCATTGCAATGGCAATGCTTCTACTATAGTAATTGCTTTGGAGGGGATGATTCCCAATGGCACTTACACCTTTTGGTTGGCATATCTTAACAAGACCAAGAAAGTTGGGGAGCAGATAGATTTTGCCAATGATTTTGTCAACTTCAACAACCCTCCAATAGGTTCGCCCAACGGTACCGAGAATATTGCGGTTGCTGACGCCAATGGAACCATTAACATTACCCTTGAACACGGGTCGTGTATTCTTACAGATGAGGTTGCCCTTGTAATTCCAGTACTATACCACATCAATGGACAAACTTTTGGGGGCGGTCATGTACCCGATGCGGAAGAAATGGTGCATATGTTGGTATATTTTCAATAGGGTTTATAGAAATAAAAGTTCCTTCATTTTAAATAAGAACACTTAAAAATTCAAAAATCATGGAATCAATTAACAAAAGTAAAATCAGCATTAGGAAAGTTTTAAGTATCTCGGTGATAGTGATGGTAGCCACGATGGGCTGCAGTAAGAGTGATGATGATACTAGTCCCTCCATTATAGCAATGGAACAAACATTCACAGTTAATGGTATTAATAATTGTAACACTTCAAGTGGCCAGGGAAGTACGCTGGTCTTCGATATACCTTATACTACATCTAACAGTAGTAAGATCAATAAGCTGAAAATAAAAACCACTGTATCAGACGGCGGGTCAGATAATGCAACAAATACACAGTTTACTGATAAAAACGGCACAATTTCGTGGGCCACTTGTTTTCGATATGGATCTCAAGATTGGGTTGAATTTGAAGTTATTCTAGAAGCTCAAGACGGCTCAAAAAGCAATCCATCCAAAGTAAAGGTAAACAAACCTAGCGGCGCCAATTAGAAAGATAATTGTTTGAGTTAGTTTAATTGAGATAAAAGCGATGGTGATTATCGCTAAAACAGAAAAGATAACACCATTGCTTTTATACACTGCTGGGTAACCACATTAATGACAAGTATTTAGTTAAAAAATACATCTAAAAATTTAAATCATGAGAACTAAAAGGGAAAATCGCAGATTGTCCCGTCTTTTCGGAAAATACCAAGAAAATAATAATAATCTGGTGCGCAAAATATTAATTCTAGGAATTGGCCTGATCATTTTCGGACTTTCGACCCAACAGGCACAGGATTTTAAGTTTGGAGCAAAAGTGGGGGTCAACTTCGCCACCGATACAGGTGATGGTGAATTTGATACAGGAGTAACAGCAAGGACTGGGATACTTCTTGGCGGAGTCGCTCAGTTGGGCATTCATGAAAAAGTTGCCCTACAAGGTGACCTTTTGTATTCAAGGCAAGGCTTCAAGAATAAAGTGACCCATACCTGGATTATATAAATCTTCCTATTATCATCAATTATTTTGTCATTAAAGGTTTGCGTATTCAAACTGGCCCTCAGTTTGGGTTTAATATCAATGATTCCTTTGTAGATGGATCTGAGTCTGGCACTCTTGATGCAAAAGGACTAGATTTGGGGATTGTTTTTGGAGCCCAATATGAATTTCCAATGGGTCTTTTTGTTCAAAGTAGATATCAACTGGGCCAGACGGTTTTTAGATTATAATACCCCGTCCAAGCACGCTGTGCTATCATTATCAGTAGGCTATTTCTTCAATTAGAAATCATACTAATTAATGGCACCGCTATATTGATGGAAGACTTTAGATTTGCCTAAGAATTACTCCCTACCTTTATTCTTTATAATTTTGAAGAATGAAAATCCTAATCGCAGAAGATGAAATTGAACTGCAAAAATCAATTGCGACCTATTTAGGGATTGATGGGAATATCTGTGAAACGGCCTCTGACTTCAATGAGGCGATGTACAAGGTAGATCTGTACGAGTACGATATGCTGATTTTGGACCTCAATCTTCTCACAGGTAGTGGCTTGGATGTTCTTAAGGAACTCAAAAAAAACCATAAGGAAACGGCCACCATTATCATTTCCGCCAATAATTCCTTAGACGATAAGTTGGAAGGGCTGGACCTAGGCGCTGATGATTATCTGACCAAACCCTTTCATTTAGCGGAATTGAACTCACGCATCAAGGCGGTTTTAAGGCGTGGTAAATTTGGGGGCGATGAATCTATTTCCTTTAACGAAATACGTATCGACACCCGTACAAAAACGGCTTATAGTGACAACAAAACACTGTCCCTTACCCGAAAGGAGTATGATTTATTGCTTTTTTTCATGACCAATAAGGGTAGGGTACTCTCAAAGGAAATCATTGCGGAACATCTTTGGGGAGACAGCTGGGATATGGTAGACAACTTTGATTTCATCTATGTGCACATCAACAACCTACGTAAAAAATTGGCCGATGCCGGGGCCAAGTACATCAAGACCGCGTATGGTAGCGGCTATCGATTTATGGAAGATTAACTTATGAAGGCAGGTACTAAAAAAATACCCTTGATTCGGAAAACATCCAAAACATTTCTTTGGATCAGTTTTGTGTTGCTATTGGTCAGTACCATTGCCCTTTATTTTTACGTAAGGAACCTATTGCGGACAGAAGTGGAAGAAGAGCTCTTTTCTACCGAGGCCCGCATCGAAAGCATGCTTTTGGAAAATAGGCCGATGTATCAACTACCACCTATTGTAGCAATAGAAAATGTTGAGGTTCTGGGTATTGAACGATTAAAGGACACCCTGATTTTCGATCCCTCACAAAACGAAATGGAGGAGTTTCGGGAACTCACGACCTATTCCAATATCAATGGCAGAAAGTATCAAATCACCGTTCGCGCTTTGATCGTTGAATCAGAGGATATTCTGATAGCAGTCGTTATTTCATACCTCATCATCATTGCTTTGGTATTTCTATTTCTATTTTATCTCAATAAGGCTGGGAACAAAAGTCTTTGGAATCCATTTTTTAGGAATTTGGAGGAAATGAAAAATTTTTCCTTGACTTCTGAAAAACCTATTGAATTACTTCAAAGCGATGTGTTGGAATTTGATGAATTGAATACCGAAATAAGGACCCTTACCGAAAAGGTGCGTTCCGATTATAAAAACCTCAAACAATATACCGAGGATGTTTCACATGAAATGCAAACGCCCCTGGCCCTTATTCAGGCAAAAATAGAGAACATTATCAATGACTCGGATCTTAGCGATAGCCAATATGAACATGTGACAAGCATTCAGAAAGATATATATCGCCTGACCCAAATGAACAAACGGTTGACGCTTTTGACCAAAATAGAGAATCAACAATTTGTAAATCCGGAAGTCCTTGATCTTCGTAACGTCGTCGAAAAACGTATTGCCAATTTCAATGAGCTTTTCCCTGATAAAATCGAATTTGATGCGACAAATACAGTGAAAGTGAAAATGGATCGTTATTTGGCTGACGTGCTTTGTGATAATCTGATTTCCAATGCCATAAAATATAGTTCAGCTAAGAAGTCCATAGGAATTTCCATAAAAGACAAAACTTTGACGGTCTTCAACGAAGGAGGGGATCCCCTTCGGCATCCAGAAAAATTATTCACCCGTTTTTATCGGGAAACCGCTCAAACCAAGTCTACGGGATTAGGGCTGGCGATTGTACAAAAGATATGTGACTTGTATGGGTATCGACCATCTTATGCTTATGTAGACCAGAGACATGTTTTCAATATTGATTTCAACTAGGTTTTATTTATCGGGTTGCCTTTAAGTTCTCTTTAGATTCTTGCCGTATTTTAGTGCAAAATTGCGCCTCTATGCTTAAGAAGCTGTTGCTCCCCTATGTATTATTTTCTTTTTTTGGTCTAGCCCATTCCCAAGACCAAATATCGGTTTCCGGACAATTATTGGATGCCCGTACCCAAGAAGCCCTGCCTTTCGCCAATGTCTCGGTACATGATTTTAAGAACAATTCATTATTGACCGGTGCTATTACAGATGATAACGGTAGGTTTGAAATCGATGGGCTTCCCCTTGGAAAATATAGGCTGTATTTCTCGTTTATTGGTTATATAACGACCGAACAAACCTTGGTTGCCGGTGGATTGAACACCATTTTTGATCTGGGTAAAATTCCGTTGGAGCCAAGCACGGAAAATCTGGAGGAAGTGGAAGTAATCGGTAAACAAACAACCACTAATAGCGACCTGAATAAAAAAACCTTCAACTTGGCCGATAACATTGCCCAATCAGGGGGTTCCGTGCTAGATGCCATGAAAACCATGCCAGGGGTTACCTTTGATCAAGAGGGTAAAGTGGTGCTTAGGGGAAGCGATAAGGTGGTCATCTTGATCGATGGCAAGCAAAGTAGCCTTACGGGGTTCGGAAATCAGATAGGGCTGGCGAATATTCCAGCTTCCAATATTGAAAAAATCGAGATTATCAATAACCCTTCTGCCAAGTACGATGCCAATGGTTTTGCGGGGATTGTCAACATCATCTATAAAAAAGAAAAGCAGACAGGACTAAACGGGGATATCGGTCTATCCTTTGGCTTAGGGGCATTGGGAAAACGCAAACCGGATACCCGAACCGATTTGGGAAGTTTTTCTTTCAACCCTAAATTGATTCCTAGCGTCAACCTAAATTATAAAACAGGAAAATTGAACTTCTTTCTGCAATCGGAATTCATTGCACAAGAGGCTTTGCCAAATAACGAATTCACGACCCGGAACTATGACGATGGTAGCAATATCATTTCCCAAGTCCCTGAAAACCGCAAACAGTTCCGTTCGATCATCAATGGAGGTGTCGATTATGACCTTGATGATAACAACAGCTTTACTTTTTCAGGCCTTTACGATAGGGAAAAACATATCGATACGGCACAGGTCGCTTTTATCGATTTGAACACAAATACCCGTAACCGCTTTTACAATTGGGAGGAAGAAGAACTTACACGATACATCAATGCGGCGGTTAACTACCGGCATAAATTTAAACAGACGGGGCATACCTTGAGTGCCAATGCACAATAT
>NZ_JBATHS010000197.1:0-7263 GCF_049667165.1 Maribacter sp. | reverse complement strand
CCCCTGAGGACCTATCGATTTTTGATACTCAGGGAAATAGTTTCGTTGAACCTGGAGCGTTCGATATTTTCATGGGTGAAAATTCGGCAACCCAAAACAAAACAAGCGTAATCGTACAATGAGATTGTTGTCCCAAAAAGCATAAGAACCGTATTTGAATTATGGGAAATGAACTATTAAAAACAGTCTACTCCCCTGAAAATTTCAGGAAAAAGGGTCATGAACTTGTTGATCGATTGGCCGACCATTTAGAGACCTCACTTCATGGGGAATCGGAAAAGGTCATTCGTTGGAACCTCCCAGAGGATGAATATGCCTTTTGGGAAAGTTACCTTGAACATGGGGATACCGCCCAACTTTTCCCGGAGATTATTGCACATACCATTCATGTGCACAATCCCAAATACATTGGCCACCAAGTTTGCCCCCCTGCCCCATTGGCTTCCTTGGCCGGACTGATAAGTTCCTTGCTCAATAATGGCATGGCCGTGTATGAGATGGGCATGGCGCCTACGGCCATTGAAAGGGTCATTACAGAATTCATCTGCCGCAAAATAGGGTATGATGAAAATTCACGGGGATTTCTCACCTCAGGAGGTACTTTGGCCAACCTTACGGCCCTACTATCCGCCAGAAAGGCCATTTTAAACCATGATATTTGGAATGAGGGCAGCGCTGAGAAACTGGGGATCATGGTCTGTGACGAAGCGCATTACTGCATAGCGCGTGCTGCAAAAATCATGGGATTGGGTGCCAAGGGAATTATTTCGATACCGGCCTCAAATGACTTTAGTATGGATGTTTCCCTTTTGGAGGAATATTACCAAAAAGCGATAAAAGAAAACCTGACCGTCTTTGCCATCGTGGGCAGCGCACCCTCCACAGCCACAGGGGTCTATGATAATCTGGAAGCCATTGCAAGATTCGCTTCAAAACATAATATCTGGTTCCATGTGGATGGCGCCCATGGCGGTGCTTCCATTTTCTCGCCCAAGTACAAGCCTTTGTTAAAAGGACTGGACCAAGCCGATTCAGTGGTTATCGATGGACACAAAATGATGATGATGCCAACTATAACCACGGCCCTTCTTTTTAAGAATGGCGACCATTCCCATGCGACTTTTAGTCAAAAGGCCGATTATCTTTTGGAACAGTCCGAGCATGAGGATTGGTATAATTTGGCCAAACGTACCTTTGAATGTACCAAGACCATGATGAGCATACAATGGTACACCCTTTTAAAAACCTATGGTGAAGCTGTTTTCGATGCTTATGTGACCACACTTTATGATTTAGGGCATTATTTTGGGGAACGCATCGAAAAGGAACCCCAATTTGAATTGGCGGTACGGCCCATGTCGAATATTGTTTGTTTTAGATATACCGATCGAACACGCACCACATCCAAACTTAATAAAATCAATGGCAGCATAAGACAACGCATATTGGAAGAAGGGGAATTCTACATTGTTCAAACCAAGTTAAGGGGGGTTCATTATCTGCGAACTACGATCATGAATCCGTTTACTACCCCAAAGGATTTGGACCACTTATTGCATAAAGTAAAAACCATGGCAAAGGATATTTCAAATACCCTCTGAGTACATCCCCCTTAATCAACCTTCAAAGGGGGAATTGAACCCGAAAATGAGATGCCTTTTTAGTACCTACAACGGCAAAGGGAATTTCTACAAGTAGTATTGGTTTGGTCTGGACTTTGCTATACGAATGAAATTCAAGTACTCAACCAGCACATCCCCCTTAACCCCCCTTCAAAGGGGGTATTAGTTCCCGTTGGTTAAATTGGTACTGAATTATGCCTTATCAATCGTATACCCAATGCTGTTGCTGTGATTAAGCAAATGTTAATCCCATCGATTCCCCTTTGAAGGGGGAATTTACCAATTCATTCCCGCATTGATTCCAATATCCGTTCTTCGGAGTCCTTGGTCGAAAAATTAATTGCACACTCGATCAAAGCCAGGTGGGAATAGGCTTGTGGAAAGTTACCTAAAAGTCTTTTACTCTTAAAATCAATGTCTTCACTAAACAAACCTAAATGGTTACTATAACTCAACAATTTTTCAAAATGCTGCTGTGCTTTTTCCACTTCGCCGATTTTAAAGAGACTATTGATAAACCAAAAAGTGCAAATGGTAAAGGAGGACGAAGGTAATCCGAAATCATCCTCATTCTTATAGCGGTACAATAAACCATCATTACTTAGGTCCTTTTCTATCGCCTTTACAGTGCTGATAAATTTGGGATCCTTTGCGTTTATAAAGTCATAGGATTCCATCAACAATACCGAAGCATCCAGATAGGTTGATCCATAAGACTGTGTAAAGGCCTCGACTTCCCCATTCCAGGCATTTGCATAGATATCGGCTTTTATTTCCTTTTCCAAGGCTGTCCATGCTTCCAATTTCCTTGTCTTTTTCAATATTTTAGCCACCTTCACAGCGCGATCGATAGCGACCCAACAGAGAACCTTTGAAAAGGTAAAATGCCGATCCTCGGTTCGGAACTCCCAAATTCCTTTATCGGGTTCATGCCAGTGACGCGAGACGATCCAAACAATTCCCTTGGTAATACCCCACAATTCCTCACCATTCTCTATATCAGTTTCGAATTTTACCAATTGGGCATGTATCACATCCATAAGAATTCCATAAATGTCATTTTGCTTTTGCTCATAAGCCGCATTTCCAATACGAACAGGTTTTGAGCCTTTGTAGCCACTTAAATGATCTAGGGTTTCCTCGGTCAGTTTCTTTTCTTTGTTGATGCCGTACATGATCTGTAATTTCTCATCCTTATCCGGAATCAAATCGATAATAAACTGCAGGTATCTTTTTGCCACATTTTTATGGCCTAAGTTAGACATGACCTTAATGACCATAGAGGCATCTCGGATCCAACAGAAGCGATAATCCCAGTTCCTAACCTCACCTATGGTCTCTGGCAAGGAAGTGGTGGGCGCAGCCAAAACAGCGCCGGTCTTGTCATAGCTCAATAATTTCAAGGTGATGGCACTTCTCGTAATTTGCTTATTGTACTGTTTGTAGTTCGGAGTTCTATTCGTCCAGTTCAACCAATATACCTTGGTTCGCTCAAGATCCAAGTAAATCTTGCGTGAGGTCGGTTGCAGGATTTTCTCGTTGTACCCCACTAGAAAATATCCGTTTTGGACAAGCTCTATCTCCCTGCCCTCGATGACATCTTTCTTATTGAACGACGTATACAGGAAGATGGTATCGAACTTTTCATTCTGGGTAAGACTAACAATGAAGTTTCTCTTTACATAGGTCTTGGTCTCGCCCAAGGCATATTCGAGCTTTGGATCGTATTTGACCCGGAATTTTGGTTTGCCTTGAATATGTCGTACATGCCTTGCTATTTCAGGGGGAGCATAATAACCCCCGCTTTCGTTATAATACCGCGGCATAAAATCGTGCAACTCGAATATATTTTCCCCATCGGAAAATCGGGTGATGAGCACCGCCGTGTTTTTTTTGTAACGCTGTTTGATGGTATATTCATCTGAAACCAGTATTTCAAAACTGCCTCCGATCTGCTCGTCCAATATCTTTGCAAAGACCGATGAAGAATCAAACTCAGGCAAACAACACCATTCCAATGACCCTGTTTTGGAAATCAATGCCGCACTCCTACAATTTCCGATAATTCCGTAATCAAGATTGTCCATAGTTCAATTATCCTCTAAAAGTCCTCTATAAGTTGTTATTGCCACGCAATTTGACGAATTTTATAGAAACAAAATACAAATCACGATTAAATCGTTCACTTTATGGGCAAAACTATCATAATCTCAAATAGACTACCAGTACAATTACAAATTAGCAATGAAACCATCACTGCAATACCAAGTGTTGGAGGCTTGGCAACCGGTATGAAGTCCGTGCACTCGGGGGGCGATAGTTTATGGATTGGCTGGAGTGGCCTAACGGATGAGGAAATACCAAAGAAAATGGCCCCGAAAATCGATCAAGCCCTCGCGGAACATGGATCTTCGAAAGTGAATTTAAACGAAGCTGAAGTCGATGGATTCTATTATGGATTCAGTAATCGTACCATTTGGCCCCTATTTCATTATTTCTTGGAATATTCGGAGTTTGAGCTTGAAAGCTGGAACGTGTATAAGGCGGTCAACCAAAAGTTCGCCGATGCCATTTTGGAAAAATCGGATGATGATGACACCATTTGGGTACATGACTATCAATTGATGTTGGTTCCGCAAATGGTGCGTGAAAAACGCCCCAACATATCCATTGGATTTTTTTTACATATCCCCTTCCCTTCGTTCGAGATTTTTAGGACCTTACCTTGGCGGGAAGAGGTATTGGAGGGACTCTTGGGTGCCGATTTGATCGGTTTCCATACCTACGATTACGAGCGGCATTTTTTAAGCTCGGTACGGCGATTGTTGGGATTGGAGGTAAGTTTCAATGACATTTATCTCGGCAATAGGATCATCAAGGTCGATTCGTTTCCCATGGGAATCGATTATAAAAAATTCAGCGATGCGGCCAAAGAACACGAAAAAAACACGACGGCCCAGCAATCAGACCTACAACAAAGGCTCAACAACCATAAAAAGTCAACCCCCGATGCCAAACTGATACTATCCATTGACCGATTGGACTACTCTAAGGGTATTGCCAAAAGGCTGAATGCCTTTGAATATTTCTTGAATAAGTATCCCCAATACAAAGAAAAGGTCAGGCTGATCATCCTGGCCGTCCCCTCCCGATCAAACGTGCCCCAATATCAACTTCTGAAGAAAGAAATCGATGAGTTGGTAGGCCGTATCAATGGGGACTTCTCAACCGTGAGTTGGACTCCCATCTGGTACTTTTATCGATCCGTGCCTTTTGAAAACCTGATCGACCTTTATACCTCGAGTGATATTGCCTGGTTAACGCCCTTACGCGACGGAATGAACCTCGTGGCCAAGGAATATATCGCTACACGCACAGATAAGTCAGGAGTGCTTATTTTAAGTGAAATGGCTGGTTCTGCCAATGAGATGAACGAGTCACTCTTGATAAATCCGAACAATTTCGAACAAATTGCGGATGCCCTATATGAGGCCATAAATATGCCCCTAGACGAACAAAAGTCCCGGAATGCAACACTACAGAAACGTTTGGAACGCTATAATGTGGAGAAATGGGCGAACGATTTTATGTCGTCCCTTAAGGCACAAAAAGACAGGGATGCGGCCTATGTCTCCAAACGGTTGACCGAAAACCGGTTGAATGCCGTATTGGATGATTTTAAGAAAGCCAAAAAACGATTATTGTTCCTGGATTATGACGGAACCCTTTCAGGCTTTCATGTGGATCCCCAAAAAGCAGGTCCCGACAAAGAACTCTATGCGCTTTTAGACGCCCTGAACAATTTGGAAAATACCGAGGTTTATTTGGTTAGTGGTCGTGACAAGGACACTTTTACCAAGTGGTTTTTGCCCAAAAAATATAATATGATCGTGGAGCACGGGGTATGGATTTCAGAAAATGGGGCGGATTTTAGAATGCTAGAAAATGTTAAAAATGACTGGATGGAAAAAATTCGTCCGGTATTGGAATCCTTTGTGGACCGCACACCCGGTAGTTTTATCGAGGAAAAGAACTTCTCCCTCGCCTGGCATTACCGCAAAACGGATCCCGATTTCGGAAATCTAAGGGCCAATGAGCTTAATACCGTGTTGACCAGTCTGATTGCGAATGACGATTTAAGCGTATTGAATGGCAATAAGGTCATGGAAATCAAAAGTAGCAATGTCAATAAAGGACGGGCAACCATGCGCGTCTTAGGAGACGGGGATTATGATTTTGTCTTTGCCATTGGGGATGACTGGACCGATGAGTTTATGTTCCAAGAACTACCAGAAAGTACGGTGACCGTTAAGGTGGGTCGACAAAAAACCCAGGCCAAATATTTCATCGATGATATAAAATATGTTCGTGGTTTGTTAGAACGGTTTGCAAAATGAGCAAGTAAATAATTCCATTTCTAAATCATCTTATAGTTAAACAACCCTTTTAACACGGATACTTTATTGAATAATACCATCTTAAAATGAAAAAAACGCTTTTACATCTATTACTCCTATTCCCGATCCTCTTATGCTCCCAAACCGATAGCCGACTTTACGATATCATCAATGCCGTTTCCCCCGACCATATTAAAGCCGATGTGACCGCGTTGACCAATTTCGGAACCCGGCATACCTTGAGCGATACCGTATCCCAAACGCAGGGTATTGGTGCGGCCCGTAGATGGATCGAAGGGGAGTTCGACAAAACCTCAAAAGCCTGTGGGGATTGTTTGGATGTTTTCTATCAAAAAGATTTGGTGAAGAAAGGGGATAACCAACGCATCGTCCATGATGTTATGGTGGTCAATGTGGTGGCCGTACAAAGAGGCACCAAATATCCCAACCGCTATATTATTATGAGTGGGGACATCGACTCTAGGGTAAGTGACCCTGCGGATTTCACCTCAGAATCTCCTGGGGCGAACGATAATGCCAGCGGTATGGCTGGTACCTTGGAAGCTGCCCGGGTACTTTCAAAATACAAATTCGAGAACAGCATCATCTATGTGGGTCTTTCCGGCGAGGAACAGGGACTTTATGGAGGCAAAGGCCTTGCGGCCTATGCAAAGGAAAAAGGGTGGGAGATCATTGGTATTCTGAATAACGATATGATCGGAAACATCAGAGGGGTCGATGGGGTCATCGACAACCGGGAATTCCGTATTTTTTCAGAACCCGTACCCCCTACAGAAACCGAAGAAGAGCGCAATGCACGACGTTTTTACGGAGGTGAGGTCGATGGCATCTCACGCCAATTGGCGCGTTATGTTTATACGACCACCAAAACCTATATGCCTGAACTGAAGCCGATGATGGTCTATCGTTTGGATCGTTTTGGACGTGGAGGGCACCACAGACCATTCAATGATGCCGGTTTTGCCGGAATACGCATTATGGAAGCCCATGAGAACTATACCCAACAGCATCAGGATATCAGAACCGAAAATGGGATTGCTTACGGGGATGTTTTGGAACATGTCGACTTTGACTATGCAAGCAAGTTGACTGCCGTCAATGCTATCAATCTAGCTGCAATCGCCTGGGCGCCCCCTGCTCCCAAGGAAGTGAAGATCGGGGGTATTGTGGAACCCGCTGCAAAATTACAATGGAGTAAAGTCGACGGGGCCATTGGGTATAAA
>NZ_JBATHS010000196.1:0-12101 GCF_049667165.1 Maribacter sp. | reverse complement strand
CCATCTTCCCCTATGATTCCAAAAGAATCGATGACCCTACCAAAAGGGTCTACCAGGTGTAGGTTATCATCCCCATTCGAATCGGCCGGGCTATTGGTGCCCACGGTAATATCTGGCGCGAACCCATAGACCGCTTCAAATTCTGTGGCATTCGGAGAGATCACCAAGGTGCTTTCGGACCCTATTTCAAAATCAGATAGATCAAGTGTGGAGCTGATTTCCGTATTGTCGTTGGTGTATCGGTTCAAGGTCCAGCCCTTTAGTGACAACCCTTCCGTACCGGCATTATAAAGCTCAACAAAGCGGGCCCCCGAATTGTTATCGGGATCGGCCAATTCTGAAATAAATACTGCATTCGATGTGAATTCATCGATGACCTCCGCACATCGTTCCTCTTGAAAATCGATATCGTTCAGGTCGCGTATGACCAGTGAATAGTCACTATTGTCCTTCAAAAGCACGCCAACAACCGAACCATTCCTTTCAGGTAATAGTTCAGATTGAAAATCGGAATACCCACTGTTCAACAATACCATTTCATTATCGTCACAATCAACCAGGGTCCGCTCGGTTTCTTCCCGAACCTCGGCAAAAGGCAACCCTAATGCATCGTCAATGATTTCCACATTCTTAAGTTCTACAAGCGTGTTGACCATACGTTCGTTCAAAGCCTCCATTTGTACTTCCTTGGGAACGATTGACACGTTATCGGTACAGGATACATAGAGATGCTGGGCAACAACATTGGCCGGCAACCTGCCAACAGATAGGTTGCCAAATGAGGTGAAAACCCCGCCCAGTTTATAACTATCTTTTTGTTTCCCCAGATAGAGTCCCTTCAGTTTAACATAAATCGTACTGCCCATGGTGTAAAACAAATGGGAATCCCTCAAATCCAATTCCAATTGCAGGCCTTCGGTCGGATTTTCAGGAGCATCCTGAAAATGTAATGTGCTGAAAAAATTCCCCGCTTCATCCGAAGAAATGACATACCCTTCAATAATCAAATCGTCTTGTATCTGCACGGTACCATCAACATAAAGCGCCTTCACATCAGCAAATGTGGCATTGACCTCCATAGCTGCCTCACAAGCTTTTTTTGGGTCATCGAAATTTTGGTCTTTAACGCACCCCATGAGCACCGCCATGGCCAAAACACCGGTTATTGTTTTCAATATAAAGGATGTTATATTCATGTCACTCTTGTTTCAGAAACCTGCAAGGTTTTGAAAACCTTGTAGGTTTATATTGTTTCGGTCAAACTACTTAGACCTACAAGGAACCCTGCTTTCGCGGGGATACCTTGCAGGACAGAACCCAGCTTTCGCGGGAGCACCCCACAGCACCTTAAAAACTATAGGCCACATTCAAAAAATAGGTACGCCCGTAGCCATACCAATATTTGGGGGCAAAAGAGGGGGTGCCACTAACGTTGTCCTGTTTTAATTGCCCATAATTACCATTTCTGCTTTGTTCATATCCTCCTGACCTGAAAATGGCATCGAATACATTATTGATGCTCGCAAAAACACTGATATATTTTCCTTTTTTAAGCCAAGATTTTCCCCCAACCAGATTCAGCAGATAAAAATCATCCAAACGTTGCTGTTTTAGTAACCGTTCTACATTTTCTATGGTCGCATCAGGAAATGCTTGTCCGGTTTCGGGATCTATATAGAAACTTGGTGTTCTGGTGATCATAGAAATACTGGCGTAGTTATTAGCCAACTGATTCGCCGTGGCCCCTACCCACCAATATTTCGGATCGCGATATTCAATGCCTATGGCAATCGCTTTTTGAGGGCCTTGTGCCAATTTATAATCCTTGATCTTGGCGATTCCTAGATCTATAGTGCCTTCCTGATTTATCAATTCTTCTTCGGCTCCCGCCGTATCGAAGTTGATGGTCACATTCGGGTCGCTGGCATACAAATACTTACCAACGGCGGCCACAGCCGATAGTTTAACCGCTGGCGATACCGCATATTCGAGACCCAACTCGACCCCCATATGCAATTTATCGAGATCGGTGATGACCTCTTGCACAAAATCAGAACCCACCCCGGCATCCACATAGAAATAATTGATATCCGTGGTATGTTGAAATCGGGTATAAAAACCGGTTAACCGGCCTGTTACTTTGGGCAGTCGAAGAAAGTAGTTGATAGCTGCACTCGTAACGGTTTCACTCTGAAGATCAGGCACAATATCATTGTTTTCCCGCGGATTCACGAATGCGTTTTGCATGACCGGAGGTCGCTCGAGCAAGGCCCCATTTGCGCTGAGCCAATGCCTTCCGGTTATTTGGTACGAGAGGCCCCCTTTATACCCAAAGTTCGAAAAAGCTAGGGAGGTGCTCTCCCCTAGGGAATTGTCGTTATAACGCCCGTTTTTGAAAAGGCCGTTTCTTTGATAGACCGAACTCGTGAATTGGGCCGCCACAAAAGCACGCCATTTCCGATGGGCATATTCAAGTTGTGCGAAACTATGCCATTGATCTACGAAAAGCCCATAATGGTAATTGAAAATATCATCCGTATAACGATCGGGATTCCCATCAAGGTTATTGGCCGTATTTGAAAAAGGATCAATATCCTCATGGAAATCGGCACCGAGCAGGTCGTTGATCTTCGCGTAATTATCCGATTCCAACTTTTTAAAAGTCAGACCCACATCCATTTCGATGTGGTCTGAGAACATAATGTTCCCAACACTATTGAATGTCCACTGATCATCTTCAACGACATCATCGTACAATACATAGGCCGCTTTGCCATTTGAATTGGCCGTATAGATTTCATCCCATTGAATTTGAGGATTTTCCAAAAAGCCCTGTTTTGCCATATCGGCACTTACAAAATTGGCTCCAATGGGACTGTTGATATAATAACTTGGCAAATATCGATAATACACCGGATCTGGATTTGGGGCATTGTAGTACCCTAATCTACGTTTGGAATGTATGCCTGATTGATAGGAAATTCCCGTATTCAAAGAGAAATTATCCGATTCGAAATAATGGTTGAGCATGAGTATTGGTTCTGCTATTTTGCGTTCCCTAGAATTTCGAATATCCCCATTTTGGGTTCCCCAATAGGGGTTGTATCGATTGCCGACCAACCCTTGTACTTCTTCGGTAATGGCAGCCGAGCGACCGCGTCGGTTAGATGCCAAGATGGCCGTTGCGAGCAGACTGTTCTTGGGATCAAGCTTAAATTCCAACGCCCCAAAAACAGAATAAGCGTCGTAAAGTGTCCCTTCGATATACCCTTCCTTGGCCCACCTTCGGGAAGCGGAAATAGCATAGGTTAATACATTGTTCTTTGTTGGGGAAACATAGGTTGCCATGACCCGATCTGTGTAGGTTCTATTGGAGCTCGAGGCTGAAAATCGAAGGCCCGAACGCATGCCTGAGGGTCTGGTATCAATGTTTGTGTTTCCCAGAATTCCACCGAAGGTATAAGGCGAACGATCAAGTCCATTTGAATACTCTTGATTGCGGGTTACATCATTAAGGCCTCCCCAGTTGTTCCATTGCGGGCGGCCATCAAATGATTTGTTCATAGAAAGGCCATTGATCATAACCGTGCCATTGTTGGCATCGTATCCCCGTACCCTAAAAAAAGCCTGACTAAAATCAAAGGCCGCCCTTCTTAAAAACACATCCCTAGTGGCCTGTAACAATCCTGATGAGACCATAGTGCTTTCTTCATCGAAAAATTCGGCATCGGTAAGCGTAACAAGATTATCGGTTTGATCAAGGGTAATATCCCGTTCAAGAAATATATTCCCCAATTCTATTCGGTGCCCTTCAAAATATATCGGAATTCTTTTGACCACATAACCAGATGCAGTAATATTCAGAATGAAATTCCCTGTACTGGCAATCGAAATCTCAAAAAAGCCCGCTTGGTCGGGTCGTACCGAAAAAGTGCTCCCTTCTACGGTAATCAACGCTTCTGATATAGGTTCTTTTAAATCAGACGAAAGCAGATAGCCCGTTGCGGGATTCGTGTTCTGTCCTAATACAATCTGACTTATACAAAGTGCGAAAAATGATATATAAACATATCGCATTTCAAAAAAGTATGGTTCGTAATCCTATTAAATATATAAAGAATACGCTTATTTTTGTAGCCTATTACCCTAGTTTTGCTGATTTTTCGATGTAATACCACTAAATTTCATGAAATGTAGCTTACTTTTTCTCATCCTTTGGTTTCCTGTACTTGGTATATCCCAAAAAGAAAGCACCTATAAAATCAGGACAATCGCGTTTTACAATGTGGAGAATCTTTTTGATATTGAGAATGATTCCTTGACTTATGACGATGACCGAACGCCGAATGGCAAGGACCAGTGGACTGAAGAACGGTACCATCATAAAATTGAAAATATCGCAAAGGTCATTTCGAATATCGGTCGTATACAAGTACGAACATCACCCGATCTCATCGGACTGTGTGAAATAGAGAACAAGAAAGTATTGGAGGATTTGGTCCACCATCCCAGCCTCCAAAAAATGGATTATCGCATAATCCATTTTGATTCCCCGGATGAACGCGGTATCGATGTTGCCCTTGTTTATAAATCCTCGGCCTTTCTCCCAACAAGTTTTCAAAGTCGCAGGTTATTATTGCAGAACGACATAGGGGAAAGGGATTATACCCGTGATCAATTGGTTGTCGGTGGTTTATTGGACGATGAACAGATCTACTGCATTGTGAACCATTGGCCATCGCGTAGTGGTGGGGAGACACGGAGCAAACCCAACAGATTGGCGGCAGCAACATTGAACAAAAATATCATCGATTCGATTTTAAGACAAGACCCTTCGGCCAAGATCATAAGTATGGGGGATCTCAATGACGACCCTGTCGATGACAGTCTAAAAAAAATTCTGAAGACCCGAGGAAAGAAAAAAAACCTGGAAGAAAACGCACTTTTCAATCCAATGGAGAAGTTATATAAAAAAGGGATTGGCTCTTTGGCATACAGGGACCAATGGAACCTCTTCGACCAGCTCTTTTTTACAGCGAACTTTCTAGACCAAAAACAAGAAGGATACCGCTTTTGGAAAGCGAACGTATTCACGACACCCTACCTCTTTACATCAAAGGGAAAATATAAAGGTTATCCCTTTCGCACCTATGCTGGGGGGAGCTACACCGGCGGGTATAGCGACCACTTTCCGGTGTATCTAATGCTTATCAAACCTTTGCAATAAACCCTATTGGGGCATGGCTATTCTGATGTTTCTCCAGTTTACCTTGATACCACCCCCATCATGTATCTGTAGGGCGATGGAGCCTTCCCCGGCCCCTATTTTTTGATCGCGGATGGTTACCATCTCCACCCCGTTGAGCCATGAGGTCAGTTTGTCGCCATAGACACGTATCTTCATCTCGTTCCATTCACCCATTTTCAAGGCTTTGTCTTTCTCAGGGTCTGGTTTGATCAACCAACCACGACCGTACGATTCATATACACCACCTGTACTATGGCCCGGAGGGGCAACTTCTACTTGCCAGCCGCTTACCTTGGTTCCATCTACCGTGGAACGAATGAATACCCCACTATTGCCATCGGCTTCTTGTTTAAACTCTAGGGTAAGTGTAAAATCCTTATAATGTTTATCGGTAGCCAAATACCCATATTGTTTGTCCGGGCCACTTTCACAAACCAACAAACCATCTTCTACGTACCATTTTTCGGTGCCATAGACGGTCCAACCCGAAAGGTCGGTTCCATTGAACAAAGCCATTTCCTGGGCGAAAGTGAGTGCCGACATGAGTATGGCGCCGACGAGTATTATGTTTTTCATGTAGTACTATATTTAGATTAATAAGTGACTTTTACCGATTGATAAGAACCTCGCCTTGGCCTTACTTCGACAAACGAAGCACAGGGGTTCTAAAAGGGATATCTAGTTAGTGAGCCATTGGCTCCAAGGAATACGGCTCATAATCAACAACAACCCTAAGCCGTAAAATATGGCTATGGTCTTGAATTTCTTCTTGCCTTCGATTACTTTTTTATGTTTGGACCATCCGATGGTAATCACTACCAACGCAATGATGTTGATAAAAGGGTGTTCTACGGCCAATAATCGCGCTGCGGCATTCATACCTCCCATACCGAATTGCTGAATGGCATTCAACCCACTTGGCGACACAAAATAAAGTACCAAACCGACCAATAGTTGTAAGTGGCATAATATCAATGCGAATAGACTAAGCCTGTAGTCCTTACCCAAGGTAGCGAACATTTTATTGCCTACAAAACCCAGTATCGCATTGGCAACGGCCAGAAATAAAACGGCCAGTGCCACATAGGCCAAATACGAATGTAATTCCAATGCCCACTGATAGGCGAGTCCAGCTTCTTCCATAGTTGTTTTGCTATTAGTAAATTCAAAAATACTACTTTTTAATGATAAAAAAATAAGAACCATGCCTGACGGTGCAAACCCTCAAAAACAGTAATTTTGCTTTTTCATTTTTCGTAGTAATGAACGTAAAGGACAAACTTAAACTAACGGCAGAGGTATTGTTGGATATATCCGCCCTTTTAATGGTGTCGGGAGCCAATACAAACCGGATAAATTTAAGTCTTACCCGCTTTGCTTCCGCTTTAAATTGCCAAGCCTATAGTATGGTCACCCATAAGACCTTGGTGTTGACCGTTACGGATATTGAAACTGAGGAAACATTTACAAGGGTAAGGAAAATACCTAAGTACCAAATAAATTTTTCCATTATTTCGGCTATTAGCAAAGCGAGCTGGAGTGCCATGAGGGATGATTGGACCCTGGCCCAAATTAATGAAGAGATCAACCTAATAAAAACAAGTGCCAGGTATCCCAAATATGTTGTTCTATTCGCAGTGAGTTTTGCTGGAGCAGGGTTTTGCAATATTTTCAAGGGGGATACTATAAATATGCTTGTGGCCTTTCTTAGTACTTTATTGGGATTATTCATTCTTCAAACTGCCCATGACCGAAAAATAAATGGACATATTGCGACCTTTCTGGCCTCATTTTCTGCCTCCCTTTTAGCTTCACTGGGCGTCTTTTACAATTTAGGGGAGCACCCTCAGGCGGCCTTGGCAACTTCCGTATTGTTTTTAGTGCCCGGTGTGGCCCTCATAAATTCTTTTACGGATTTTTTGGATAACAACATACTTAATGGCATGGTAAGATTCGCAAATGGGACAATGACCGTTCTATCTATTGCACTAGGTCTTTTCGTTGCCATGTTACTATTTTAATCGAATTGATGGAAGAAGCTGTACTTAAATTATTGGAAGTATCAATGTGGTCGGGTATTGCGGCCGTAGGGTTTGGCATATTGTTCAACATTCCCCGAAAAACGATTTTGACCGTATTTTTCTTGGGGTTTGCCGCCGGACTGGTAAAATTCCTATTGATAGATTTCAAGGTCAATATTGTATTGTCGAGTTTAATAGCGGCCAGTTTTGTTGGCATTTTAAGCAGCCCATTGGCACATAAAGTGCATCATCCGCCGGTCGTTTTTTCGATTCCTCCCATTATTCCCATGATTCCAGGGTACTATGCCTATGAAACCATGTTATCTATAATGAACTTTACGTTTATGGAAAAAGGAAATCCCCAAAGGGTTGAATTGATCGAATCTATATTCTTTAATGGTTTTACCATGCTGTTCATTCTAATTTCAATTACCATTGGCGTGTCTTTACCGCTGTTGCTTTCAAGAAAGGAAACGGTTAAAAAATCGCTGGAAGATAATTCTTGAATAATAGGTGCCAATAGTTCTTTTAATGCTTTATGCCATCAAAAACAGTTGTTTTTTGACATAAAAAAACCCTGACGGTACCGTCAGGGTATTTTTGCCTTTTTGTTCTATTTTGGTGGCCTAAAATTCGTAACGCAAAGTAACGTTCCAAGTTCTTCCCCATCCAAAGTAGCCTTGATTTGATACAGCCAATCCTTCATATGTTTCATCTCCGGCTTCCACAAAGTTAGCGGTAGTTAATCTTGATATATATTCCTTATCAAGAACGTTGTTCATATTGGCCCTTATTTTTAAGGATTTCATTTTGTTGGCCCCTAACGGAACCCTAAAGGTAACCCCTGCATCCAAAAGACCATAAGAAGGCAATTCAAGATTATCCTTTACAGCACCCACATCCGCATATAGCTTATCATAATATCTCCAATCAGAATCGACTGAAAACTTATTATTGATCCTATAGGCGGCTCCAAGACCTCCAGAAAGTTGGGCAGCACCACCTACCTTACCTCCGTCGAAATCGTTGGTTTCGATACTGAGTACATTACGGTCTTCATCGGTAATCTGGGTTACTGCTTCCCCTTTATAAACCCAATCCCCTAATGAGGCAAAACCGTTAAAGGAAAGCCCGGGTGCTGGTCTTAGCTTAAAATCCAATTCTACCCCTGTATGCAGCTGCTCGGTTCCAAAGTTAGACTCAAAGGTAACCACATCGTCAACAACATCGGAACTAGTAACAACTCTGTCTTTCCAAGAAGTTCTATACAAGTTTACATTTGCAGAGAAAATGGAGCTATTAAAGCCATAACCGGCCTCTAAACCAAAAATCTTTTCATTTTCAGTTAATGGGTTTATTTGATTGGTGAAATTTAGATAGATGTTATCATGGTAGGGTTGACGATTGTAATATCCTGTATTGAAATAAAAGGCATGTGCCTCATTGGGTTTGTAACTAAACCCTGCCTTGGCGTTATAACCGAAATTATTCACTTTCTCAGAATCGGTGCCTGGCGTTATCCCAGCAGGTAAAGCAACTCCGGTACTTTGTGATGATGTGCCATCGATCAATGCCTGATCGGCATACTGGTAGAAATCGAATCTTTGGTGATATTGGTTTGAAACCGAACCTTGGAAAAAGGCAGATACTTGATCCGTGGAATATTCCATTTGGGTAAACAATCCACCATACGAAATACGCTCATCGTTACTATATGCGATTTTCTGATCTTCGGGATAGCTATTAAAAGCAGCGGCCCAACCCGATGGTCTAAAGCTTTCTGTTGCCGTTACGAATTTATAGGTCCCAAAAGTACCATAAGGCTCATGATTATTATTCTGATCTCGCAATCGAATATTATCAGTAAATGAATTTAAACCATGAAAATCAGCGACTACCCTAAAGTGCTTACCGTAGTAGGTCCTTAAATCAAAACCAAGGTTCCAAGTAAGGTTTTCAGATAATTTTTTTTCGAAATTACTAATTAAACCGTACCAGCTATGCAAGTTCATGGAAGCTCTTGTTATATAGGCTGGTTCAGAACCAAAATTAACGCCAGCACCATCGGTAACTTCGGCATTTTGGGCATAAATGGCATCATAATCAATACGGCCTTCATCAGTTCTGATACGGTTCCCTAGGTTTCCAGTACCACCACCATTACCCCATGAAGCATAAAGTACAGTGGATAAATTGGTCGATTCATTGATATTCCAGTCCCAGTTTAAGTTGGCTACCGGTTTATGATAAAAGTTTCTTCGCTCCGTTTTATATTGACCATTATATGTACCCCAGTTATTGTTATAACGTAAACCATTTTCTAAATAGCTTGATATGGATTTAGTGAAGTTTTGATCATGGAACTGTGGTGCGCCGGTTATCAAGAAGTTGAAATTGTGTTGATCATTAGGTCTGTACCCTGCAGATATAAAATAAGTCTGACCTTCTCCAAAATTCCCTTCATTATACCCATCTCCTTGCCAATGTGAAAGCATAACACTTAGGCCCCATCCTTTCTCAGAAATACCCGTATTATAACCAGCTGCCGTTTTTATATAATTGTCATTTGCAATTGTAGAGTAGGCAAACCCACCTTGATTCATATCCGTGGCCTTGGTTACAAAGTTAACGGTACCCCCAACAGATGAAATGGCTAATTTAGAAGACCCTAGACCTCTCTGAATCTGAACCCCGCTAGCGACATCGTTTAATCCCGACCAGTTAGACCAGTACATTAAACCATCTTCCATACCATTAATGGGCTGACCGTTTAATAGATAAGCCGTATTATCCTGATCAAAACCCCGAACTCTCATATTGGTTTCTCCGAAACCACCTGCTTGCCCCGAAACATAAACAGAAGGTGTATTCACCAATGTCATCGTAACGTCTTGGGTACCGATTTTTTCCTGGATAATCTTAATAGGTACAGAGGAAACAGCAATCGGTGTTCTTCTATCACTGGCAAGGTCAATAATACCAGTACCAACCACAACAACTTCTCCCAATTGTTCAGCATCCGGCTGCAACGAAATTGTGCCCACACTTCCCGGGCCTGTAAATTTAAGATTGGTGCTAACATAACCAATATATGAAATAACCAATGTGCCCGAACTTTGAGATATGTTCACGGAAAAATTACCGTCAAAATCCGTAGTTGCACCCGTAGTTGTTCCTCTGACAACTATACTTGCACCAGGTAATGGAGTGCTAGTTTCACCGTCTACAATCGTACCGGTAATTGTCCCTTGTGAAAATGCAATAGCAGTCATTAAAAATGCCGCTAAGGCCATGTACATTTTTTTCATTTTTTTGAGTGTTTGATTAGATTTAATTACGGTGCAAAAATGATGTTTTTAAACGCACCGTATATTAAGCCTGAGTTAATTTTTTGCGATGTTAAAATTAACATAAAAAAATGGGAATCCTGATTGATAAACAAGAAGTTATCAACCTTTATTAAGAAATGAAAATTAGGTGGATTATTTCTTAAATAATTGCAAAAGACGCAATGTTGAGGAGTCATGATCCGATAATTCGGAACGCTCAATATCCTTAAGGATATTCGTCGCCAATTGTTTCCCGAGTTCTACCCCCCATTGGTCATAACTGAAGATGTTCCAAATCACCCCCTGAACAAATATCTTGTGTTCATAAGCGGCGATCAATGCCCCTAAACTCATAGGGGTAAGTTTATCCAATAAAAAAGTAGTCGTGGGTTTGTTCCCTGTAAAGACCTTAAAAGGAAGCAATTTAGCAATGGCCGCATCACCCATGTTTTTCTCCTTCAGTTCTTTGAGTACCTCAGCTTCCGTTTTACCGTTCATAAGGGCTTCGGTCTGTGCAAAGAAATTGGCCATTAACTTGTTATGGTGATCTGTATCGCCATGCAATGACTCTTTAAAGCCAATAAAATCGACAGGAATCAGTTTTGTTCCCTGATGTATCAATTGAAAGAAGGCGTGTTGGGCGTTGGTCCCGGGTTCTCCCCAGATAATCGTCCCCGTTTGGTAATCCACAGGATCGCCCTTACGGTCGACACGCTTGCCGTTACTTTCCATTATGCCCTGTTGCAAATAAGCAGAGAACCTGCTTAAATATTGGGTATAGGGAATGATTGCCTCGGTCTCGGCCTTATGGAAATTGTTATACCAAATACTCAGCAATGCCATAATCACTGGAATATTACTATCGAATTCGGTCGTCTTGAAATGTTCGTCCATCGCATTGGCACCTTTTAAAAGGGCATCGAAATTCTCGTAGCCCACGGCCAAAGCTATGGTTATACCCACGGCACTCCATAATGAAAAACGCCCACCGACCCAATCCCACATGGGAAAGACATTGTCGGCCGATATTCCAAATTCCGCAATTTTCTCGGTATTCGTTGAAACGGCAGCAAAATGTTTGGCTACATCTTCCTGCTTTGCATGTTTAAGGAACCATTTTTTGATGGTGGTGGCATTGCTCAAGGTTTCTTGGGTGGTAAATGTCTTTGAGACCACAACGAACAACGTCGTCTCAGGATCCAATTCCTTCAATATTTCATGCACATGGTCCCCATCTATATTACTGACAAAATGGGTCTTTAAGTGATTCTTGTAGAACTTCAATGCCTCGACTACCATGGCAGGACCAAGATCGGATCCCCCGATACCTATATTGACCACGTCGGTGAAGGCCTTGCCTGTAAACCCTTTTTTAGTGCCCGAGATAATGTCATTTGTAAATGAACGCATATGTTCTTTTACCTCATATACCTCAGGAATCACGTTTACCCCATCCACAAGGACCACGTCTGATTTCTTTGCCCTTAGTGCGGTATGTAGGAC
>NZ_JBATHS010000195.1:0-2455 GCF_049667165.1 Maribacter sp. | reverse complement strand
CGACACCAGGCAACTGGGCATTCAATACCTGATCTTCGAGTGCCGTTTCCTTGGTCTTGATTTCCGAGACGTAATCGACGGCCTTGATCAATTCATCAATATTGATCGGTTTCATCAAATAATACGCCGCATGATTGTTCAGGGCATCGATGGCATATTGATTGTATGCCGTAACAAAAACGGTCTCAAAGCTTCTTTCGGGCAACTGATCCAATAGGTCGAACGCATTGCCATAGGGCATTTCAACATCCAGGAAAACCAGGTCGGGCTCTTGGTCCTTGATCAGCTGAAGGGCCTCCTGAATGGAAGCTGCCTCCCCAACGACCGTTACATTTCCGCAATATTTCGTCAAATAGTTTCGAAGGATGTCCCTACTATTTGCCTCGTCTTCAACAATTAGTGCATTTAAGTTCATGTATCCTTTTTTAAAGTGAACAAGACCCTGGTACCCTGTCCATCAGTGCTCAAGTCAGTGATATGTACGTCTACCTTATCTTTGTACATTTCGTTTAAGATGGCGATTCTTTTGCTGATATTCCCCATTCCTTTTGATTTTTGTTTCTTTTGGTTTTGGGTCTTTATGGCAGCGGATTTTTTTCGTCCTATACCATCATCCTCTACCGTAATTTGTATGGAGTTCCTTTCCAAATTTTTAAGTTCGATACGCAGGCACCCTTTATGCTCTTTATACCGCAAGCCATGCCAAATGGCATTCTCAATATAGGGCTGTAGGAGCATGGGAGGTATCTGGTAGCTATCGATATCGATGGTGTCATCTACATGGATCGAATAATCGAACTTGTCGGGGAAACGGGAATGCTCCAATTTCACGTACAAGCGTATCAATTCCAACTCCTTCGACAACGGAATAAAATCTTCCTCGGAGTTCTCCAAAACAGCCCGCATCAGCGTAGAAAAATCGCTCAAGTACCTATTGGCACTGCGTTCGTCGCTCTTGGCAATATAACTGTTTACCGAATTCAGTGCATTGAAAATAAAATGCGGGTTCATTTGGGAACGCAATGATTTCAAGGCCAATAGATTATTCGCCAGTTTCTGTTGCTGGTTGCTCCTATAAAAAAAGAAGGCCGCCAACCCCATCAACAGCATGCCAAAAAGCAAGGAGTAGATGACCCAGTTCTTTCGTTTGTTACTTTCCTCTTGCAATTGCTGACCTGTAATCGCCAAATCGTACTTGCTCTGCGACAACTCCCGGTCCTGCTCCAAACCAGCGATTCGACTTTGCTTTGCCGCAATTTCACGGTTGAGTCGTGCGGCTCGCGAAATTTCCTGCTCTTTTCGAATGTATAGGGTATCGACCACGGCCACATACGCCTGATAGGTTTCCAAGGCCTTGTTGAATTCTCCTTTATACTCGTAGACCTCCGATAATTTTCGTGTGGCATCTTTCTGAATGACCAGATCATCATCACTATCGGCCTCAACAATACTCCTCTGGAGATAGGGAATGGCCTCATCGTAATTGTCCTTGGCTATGTACGCATTCGCAATCTTGTAATTGATGCGTTGAGCGGTTATGGAGTCGACTGCTTTGGGGGTGTCTGCACTCACCTTGGTCTCAGCCGGTAATTCCTCAAGCTCGTTCAAACTTTGTTTGCGCAATTGGATCTCCTCGTCGAACCTATTTTTTTTATTGTAGAAATCGGCCACTTTTTCCTTTTCCTGAATCGATCGCTTCGGGGCCTCACTTTTGGCCAATTGCAGCGAATTGGAATAATAGCCTTCGGCCTCTATATTCCGATTGTCCTTGACATAGGCATCGGCAATCTTCGAATTCAGATCGGTGACTTTGGGGGTGACCTGGTTTTTCTCGGCAATGGTCAATCCTTCCCTGTAGAAGGCTACTGCCTTTTCGATATCGGCCATACCCAAGTAAGCGTCCCCCAAATATTCATAGAGTTCCACTTTTTGAAAGGGCACCATATTCCTGACCTTCAAGAGAGGCGTTAAGGTTTGTTCCGCATTTTTAAAATCCCCATTGGCCACATAGGCCTTCCCTAATAAAAATGACGTTTTGGTCGAGTTTTGTGCTTCCAAGGCATCTAAATAACTGGCAATGGACAGATCGTATTGTTTATGATAATAATAGACCTCCCCTAAGGTGGACAAGGATTGTGCAAGTTCCCTTTTATCCGCTCTTTGACCCAATTGAGCAATCGATTTTGTGATGAAATCAATACTTCGCTCGATATTGGTTTTTTTATAGTAGTTGGCAGAATCCAAGCAGAGGGCATGCAACGAAACCTCGTTACGGGAACTTTTATTGCTTCCAAAGCTACTCTCCCCTTTTTCAGCATACCCCCTGACTTTCACGTCAACATCCTCCCCACTCCGAATGCGATGCCGAACCGTTTCAAACTGTGGACTCTCAAAAATAAGTTCCTCCCCCAACGAGGCCCTAATCTTAAATTCCCCAAAGGCATTGGTCAAGATA
>NZ_JBATHS010000194.1:0-2662 GCF_049667165.1 Maribacter sp. | reverse complement strand
ACCAATATTCAAACAACGGTGCTTTTTACTACAGTCATCAATTATCCGGTATCATGTACCTCGAGTTTGGGTGGCACGCATTCTTTTGTGTCTTCCAATCTGCAGGCGATAACAGGTACTTGTCCGGGCGGGGAAGTGACCGGGACCGTCACATGGACGGATCAAGGGGGTGGTATCTACCTAACATCGGATCTTGGTTTCGGCCAATATGGAACTACTTGTTGGAGCGATTCTCCGGCAACCAGCGGGGGTGCAACGTTTACCGATGCCTGTAACCTAATCATTTCGGGTGGGCAGGACCAATACGGCTTGACTTATACATGGGTCATTACCGATGTCAATGGCCCAGAACTATACCTTTCCTGGTCCAATGATTACGGGGATTCAGGAGATGTTGTACTAACCAGGGAAGGAGGGGTCGATTGGCCCGATTTGTTCACTCAATAACTAAGATGGAATATCAGAAAAACAGCTTACTTATAAGCTGTTTTTCTCTGTTACAATGATTCATCATGAATGCCCATGCATTCATTCTATCACTGATCAAATGAAAAAATGCGTCTTACACATCCTACCTGTTCTTTGTGCCTTGTACTTTGTAAGTTGCTCTGATGATACTGCGGTTACCCCAACCACTATACCTGTTTCGAATCGTCCAGATCCTGTACTGATTCCGGTATCAAATACCTTGGGCGTATTAATAAAACATCCCAAAGCATATAAGGGATATACCCTTTTCACCATTCATAAGACCACCTATCTTATCGATAATTGTGGGCGGGTCATAAAGCAATGGGTGAGTGCTTATGACCGGGGTGGTGCATTCTGTCTCATGGAAGATGGCTCCTTGTTAAGGACGGGTAAAATCGATAATCCTGATATGTCGTATGGTGGCATCGGGGGTATTATTGAAAAATTCAATTGGGATGGCGACCTTACGTGGAGCTTTCGATATTCAAGTGCAACGTATAGCCAACACCATGGATTGGTCCCCATGCCGAATGGCAATATCCTATTTTTATCCGCACATAAAAGAAGCAGGGATAAGGCGCTTCTAGCTGGAAGGAATCCGGAAAACCTATCTGATGAAGGACTCTATGATGAACGCATTGTAGAGATAAAACCTTCAGGCACCCAAGCAGCCACGGTAGTGTGGGAATGGAAGGTTTGGGACCATCTCAGTCAAGATCATGACACCGGCAAGGATAATTTTGGGATTATTGCCGAACACCCCGGTTTACTGGACATCAATTTCTTGGGAAGCTCGACGGGGAATTCGGATTGGCTTCATTTTAATGCCTTAGACTACAATGCGGCCCTTGACCAAATTATAATCAGTTCCCAGAAATTAGGCGAAATCTATATCATCGACCATTCGACCACCACGGAAGAAGCCCAAACGGGATTGGGAGGGAATAGCGGCCTGGGCGGCAATATTATCTATAGATGGGGAAATCCCGTAGCGTATCAACATGGGGAGGCAGGACATAGGAAACTCTTTGGCCAGCATAATGCCCATTGGATCCCCAGTCACCTGCCGGATGGCGGCAAGATATTGATATTCAATAATGGCCTAGGAAGAAATACCGATTATTCCTCCATCGACATTATTAGTCCGCCAAACGAAGAAACTTATAATTATGTCTATAATCAAGGGCAACCGTTTGGACCACTGGATGCAGAATGGACCTATATTGACCTGGAAGATCCTACAAAATTCTATTCAAAAATACTTTCAAGTGCCCAGCGCCTACCCAATGGCAATACCTTTATCTGTGAAGGCACCAAGGGCACGTTCTTCGAGATCGATAAAGATCAAAATATCGTTTGGAAATACGTCAACCCAATAACCAATCAAGGGAACAGGCTAAAACAAGGAGATGCCGCAATAAGCAATGTTTTTCAAGCCCTAAAGTATAGCCATGATTACAAAGGCTTTACAGGCAAAGACCTAACCCCAGGAATTCCTTTGGAACTCGACTTTGATATTGGTACTTGTGAACCATGATAACAGATACCCCAAGGGGATGCATTAACATCATAATACTGGGTAAATGAAGGGTAATTGTTTGTCGGAAACGTAAACGTTTATCAGCCTTTCCCACAAATGGGATAATCATCTTTACCTTAGGATACCAATCAAATTTCTAAATGTAAGGCAGTCCTGAGGTTTACTTCTAAAAAATTATAAAGTCTCATTTTTAGAGTAATTATTTGAATTAGCTATCAATATTTTCAGGGCTGCAATTTAGAAGTAGGTCCTTATTATTTTGGGCAAACAAGTGGCACCCAATTAATCCTTGGGAGAGTCGATGTGCCGATATAACCCATCAAAAACGACACTTACAACTTTTTCACCTTCCAATACTTCCCAAAGTTGTCGCACCGAACCATCTTCGTTCAAGGTCCAAGTTATCTGGTTACGGTTCAAAACACCATCTTTGTTTTCAAATTCGTCAGAGCTTAGAATCATTTGATTTCCGATCCGATTTCCCTTAAGTTTTAAATGTCCTCCGGAACTATCAAGCCATAGTTGTTCCCATTGCTTGGTACTCCCATTATAAAAATTAGTACTGACACCCGTAAATTCTCCTTTAGCACTGGTCCAATTTTCTTGGATAACACAATTATTGTTCGATTTTACGATCGTGTTCTTTCCTGC
>NZ_JBATHS010000193.1:0-8855 GCF_049667165.1 Maribacter sp. | reverse complement strand
TTCACGGTATTGACACTTATACAAAATTTTTCTGCCGTCTTTTTATAGGTAAAGCCCTTTACAAAAGCTTCCAAAACACCATATTCACGTTCCGAGAGCTGGGTTTGGTACTTTTTTTCTATGTAATTCTTGGTAAGTAAGTTGCGTTGTTGCTCCGCATTATGCTTAAATAAGGCCATTTCCAGATTCACTTTGATCGTAGTTTCGTTGAATGGCTTTAAAATATAACCATATGGCATTGTTTTTTTTGCCTTTTCCAAGGTGTCCTTATCCGAAAATGCGGTAAGGAATAAAAATGGCAATGCGTGTTTTTTTCTTATGATATGGGCCAAATCAATACCATTGAGGCTTCCCCTAATATGAATATCCAATAGAATAAGACTCGGTTGTAGGTGAGCAATAGCATCCAAGGCACGATCCCCATTCATAATGATTCCGGCGACGGAATACCCTAGTAAATGTAACGTAGAGCTTATTTCCTCGGCAATTAGGGCCTCATCCTCAATAATAAGCACGCTTGTTTTGTCATCATTCATTTTTATCCGTATTTAAGGTATCCATTATGACCTCAATTGTAGTTCCGTTTTTTGTACTGATGATCAACTCGGCCTCCAATTGTTGTGATAATGAATGGATCAATCGGGTTCCAAAAGAGTTGGCAGGAATATCATTTGGATCATAACCTATACCATTATCACGAACCATAAGGTAGAGCCCACCATTATGGCCTTTGAGCACCACCTTTAAAGTCCCATTTTTATGTTTTGGAAAAGCATATTTAAGGCTATTGGAGATGATTTCATTGGTGATCAACCCCAAGGGCACCAAGGTGTCCACATCAACAGAAATATCCTCAATAGCCATCTCCAAAGCTACCTTATCCTCTGAAACGCAATACGTGGTAAAAAGCTCTTGGCATAAATTCTTAAAATACTGTTGGGTATTTACCGAGGTAATATTCTCCCTTTGATAAAGGTCTTGGTGGATCAAGGCCATGGACCGTATTCTGCTCCTTCCCTCGTTAATGGCCTTTTGGGCAGATTTACTATCTATACTCCGTCCCTGTAAGGTCAGCAAACTACTGACCAATTGTAAATTGTTCTTCACGCGGTGATGAATCTCACGCAGCAAGATGTCCTTATCGGATAATGCCTGTGCCAGTTGTTGTTTTTGTTTAAGGTACTTTCTGGTTATAAAATAAAGCCCCACACAGAGCAGGGATACAAAGAAAAAGCCCGTACCCCCAATGAGAATGGTACGGTCTTTTTGCCCTATGACCTTTTGCGAAGATTCGTTTTTCAAGTTCAACATGGCAATCTCACTTTCCTTTTGAACCTTTTCGAACTTGGCATCTTTTTCGGTTATGGTCTCGATCAAATCGGTATTGAAGATCGAGTCTGAGATTTTCTTGTATAATTTATGGTATTTCAGCGCCGGGACAATCTCCTTTTTCGCCTCGAAAGCTTCTGACAGTAATTGATAAGAACTTTGTAGTTGGTGAAGTGATTGTCTTTCCTCATAATTTTCAAAAACCTTGTTGGCTTCCGCAATGGCCTCATCATAATTTCCCAAGCGTATGAGTACCGCAGCCAAGCTGATCCTACTTTCGGTTATGTTATAATGGCTCGATAGGTTTTCCCTGATTTTAAGGGATTGCAAATGATTTTGATACGCCTCTTGGTACCTGCCTTGTTTTTCCCGGAGATACCCCAAATAATCAAAGAAAAAACCCAAGCCCCATTGCGTATTTAAAAGGGAGTCTAACTTGCCTTGCATTCCTATATGATATTCCGCCTTTGTGAATTCCCCCCTATCCGTATAGGTGATGCCCAAGTTCGCATGTACATTCGCCTGCCCCATCGTATCCTTCAGCTCACGAAACATCTTAAGGGCTTCTATATAACGCTCAATGGCCTTATCCTCTTGATTGGTATTGTTGTAATAAATAGCGAGGCCATTGGTCGCCTGGGCCAACTTTTGTTTATTTCCTTGGGCCTTATATACATTATAGACTTCGAAAAGGTATCGCTGAGCCTTTTCATTTTGCCCCATGAAAACATTCATAGACCCTAATTGATTGGCTGTAAATGCCAAGTTGAGGGTATCTCCCGTACGGCTGAAGTAATCATGACAGATTTCGAACTGTTCAATACTCCGAATATAGTTTCCTGAAATTCTATCGGCATGGGCATCCAATTTAAGGGCCCTTATCAACAATGCACTGTCGCTATTCACGCCAAGTAAGGTCCTCAATTCGGAGGTATACGATTTGGTTTTGTAAACGGTACTGTCCTGTATTAGGGAGGTTTCCGCAGCCAACAGTAAAAGCTCCGTAAGTTGCACCGTTGGCAGGTCTTTGGATAATAGTTTATCTATACTATCTAAGCGCACATCTTGTGACCATAAGGCGAGAGGAGTGAAGATAAAGAAGAAAGCAATGCGCAGGCCGCTTCGTAACATGTGATTGTTATACAGAATTTTAAAAAGAACCCTTGTATTGCTTTTTACCATGTCATACGGCTGTGTTTCACAGTCATTCATATATTTAAAAAATAGCAAATAAATCGGCTATATTTTTTAAAAACTGTATAAACGACCTTCTTTTGTTTATGAATGTCGGTTCGGGCAACGGTTTCGACAGCAATGAATCAATTTCAAGCAGTCCTTTCAATGCCATATTTAAAGCAACGTCCTCTTGCACCGCCAATTTGATCATGGCATTCTGATGGTTGTACTTTTTCATATCGGGGGAGATTTATTGGATGAATGCTATGTATTTCTTATGGAGCGCTCATATAACTGGCCTTCAAGCTGTTCTTGGTCTATACTGGGCATAGTATCTAAAGAAATCTCAATTTCGGAAGTTTGGTTTATTATATAACCCCATAAAAACGCACAGTTCCCACATATAAACAGCAAAATTGACCATAAATAAATTTCACCGTAGGCCAATGCCAAACACGTGCCCAGAAAGGGGAAATAAAGGAACAAAGGCTTGATGGCGACCAGGGATTTTCTTCTTTTTGACCTTAGACCCTTTACCTTTTCGGTACTGATCGCCATTTGATTTTCCTGTTCTAATATGAATGCATTTTCCATGGTGTTTCCCTGTATTAATGATTACGCTACCAAAGATTGACATAATAAAACAGTTAGAAAACACCCATATGGGTGATTATCAAGCTGTAATAGGATCAAGAACCCATTACATTGAAATTATATGTGAAGTCTAAAAGTCGAATGTATCGGGATCAGGTCCGAATCTTTTACTTTTATCGAGTCCGTTCAAATAGGCCATATCGGCTTTTGACAATTCAAAATCAAAGAGTTCGGCATTTGCTATAATGCGTTCTTTCTTGACCGATTTGGGTATGGTGACCACCCCTTTTTGAAGATTCCAGCGTAAGACCACCTGGGCCGGTGATTTGCCATATTTTTGCCCCATTTGCTTTATACTGTCCAATTCAAAGATGTGGCCCTGCATGAGCGGTGACCAAGCTTCATACTGTATTTGGTGGGTATTGCAATAATCGACCAATTCCTGTTGCACCAAATACGGATGAAACTCCATTTGATTGACCATGGGTACTATCTTTACAGTTTGCAATAAATCCTCTAAATGGTGTTTTAAAAAATTACTGACCCCAATGGCCCGTACTTTCTTTTCACCGTACAACTGCTCCAAGGCACGCCAGGTTTCCTTATATTTTCCGTTAACCGGCCAATGGATCAAATACAAATCGAGATATTCCAAATCCAACCGCTTCAGGCTATCATTAAAGGCCTTGAGGGTACTTTCAAACCCTTGGTCGGCATTCCAGACCTTACTGACCACAAAAAGGGCCTCCCTGTTGATTCCGCTTTGCTTAATACCTTTGCCCACCCCTTTCTCATTCTCATAAATTGAGGCCGTATCGATATGCCTATAGCCCGCTTCGATGGCCCATTTTACCGCATTGATGACTTCCTGTCCATCTTCGGACAAATAAACCCCCAATCCCAAATACGGCATCTTTATACCATTATGTAATTCAAAGGTTCCTTGCAGGTCGGTAATTTTTTTACGTATTGCAGTCATAATAAAAGGTTATAATTGGTACACCCATTCTTCGGGATTTAAACGGGATGTATCTTGATAAAGATAGAATTTTAGGCGTGTTTGGCCATTAGACCGATTGGTATATATTTTACCCAGCTCTGCCTTGATGCCTACCTTGTCCCCTTTTTTCACATAGAGGTCCGATAGGTTATAATAGGTGCTGATATAGTTTCCATGTTTTATCTGAACCCCTTTATTACCCCCTGGGACCGAAAGTATCGCAATGACCTCCCCCTCAAAAATGGCCCTGGCCGTGGCACCTTCGTCCGTAGTTATGATTACGCCATTGCTTTGATGTTTTATTCCCGGATAAACAGGGTCGTTATAGATTCCGAAACCTTGGCTTTTTATCCCTTTTTCCACGGGCCATATAAGTTTCCCCTTATTCGCGGAAAAATTATTCGCGACCAAAGTCGCCTCAGGGGTCAATAGAAATTTTGTCGAAGACACCTTTATGGATTTACCGGCCCCTGCCTCTTTATTCGAGGCTGCAATGGCACTGCGTATCAACTTTTCGATCTGTTGATCGATTTTACGGGCTTCCCTTTTTTTCTTATCGATTGCCGAGGCATACTTACTTTCATTTTTACGAATGCTTCCCAAGAGATCCTTTTGCGACCTCATTTCTTGCATTAATTGGGCTTTGGCCCTATTGTTCGTCGCTATTAATTGGTCTTTTTCCTTGCGTTGGTTGGAAAGGTCCACATTCAATTGGGTAAGCTCATCGGTCTTGCTAATGATCTTTTCACCCTGTTCCTTACGGTACTGCGTATATTGTTTCATATACTGCATACGCTTAAAAGCTTGGTAAAAATTCTCTGAGGATAGGAGGAACATCAACCTACTTTGCTGCGACTTATTCTGATATGACTTTCGTATCATGGTGGCATACTCTTCTTTCAATGCTTTAAGATCCTCCCGTAACTTTGAGATATTACGAATATTCGCATTGATCTGTCGGTTCAACAAGTTAGATTGTTGGTTTGTGACTCGTATTAATTGCTGGCGTACATTGATTTTTTTGTCCAAAGCCTCCATCTCGTCCAACACATTGCCTTTCTCCCTTTTTTCAGCAAACAATAGGCGGTTTATTTCGCTTATTTCTTTTTGCAGTTGTTCCCTTTTCACTTCAAGGGCCTTTTGCTCATTGGTCTGGGCATAAAACGTCTGGATCGACAGTAAAGCCACGATCAATAGGAAATGTACAACTATGTTGCGTCTACAAGGCATCGGTTTTTATGTCTATCTTTTTAAAACCTTTCGGTATTTTATATGGGAAGTTCAAAGTACGGTTGAACTCGATACTTCGATAATCGATTTCGATGCTATTTTCAGAATCGCCTTCCATCGCCGTGATCACTATCTCATTGGGCAAAATCCTGTTATTGATCTTCTGATAATTTTTATAGGTAATATCCAACATACGTTGTTTTAAAGGCTGGGACAATTGCTGGTTGGAGATCATATAATTATCAGGTTCGATCCTATAGAGGATTTTGAACAGGGCCAAAGGTTTTTTTGGTTTCAGAATATAATCGGTTGCATCAAAGGAAACCTCATATTTTTCGTTCCTTAAATCGAACAGGGCCTGCCCCAAAAGTATATTCTGCAATTTTCCGAAATCGAGTTCCGTACCCAAAATCTCGCTTAAATAGGAGAAATCACCATCGAAATATTCATTCTGTAGTTTATTGTAAAACGAGACCCTATTGGGTGTAATATAGGCTTTTACCACGCCTAAGGGCGCACTCATCCAAATAGCCTTGTCTTTTTGAATGCGAAGGCTGACGGTTACACTTTTAGTGGATTCCCCATCGAAATACCCGAGCTTCATTTTACCACTCAAGGTCTTGAAGTTGATCTGATTTTGATAATGTATGCGGATGACGGACCTTGCGGACATGTTTTCCTTGACCGTGCCATCGGTAACGATTTTATTGGACTTACAAGAAAGTACAAAAAGCACAAAAACACTGCATCGTGCCCATCTAAATACGGTAGCCATAGTCTAAAACCCGGGTTTTATCATACGAAGATACATATTTGCCTTCGAAGAATTGTTCATGGCCGTATGCGCATCGACCAATTCTTGATATATCTTGTTCTCAAGCGGCACATCATCCAACATATAGTCCAAAGCAGCTTCCAAAACCTCTATGGCACCCGTATAGTTTCCTGTTCTGTTCAAAGCATAACCATTTACATAATAAAAGTAAGGTTGCGCGGGATAATCTTCCATGGCTTCCCCGCTTAACTCGGCCAACTTGGTATATTCTTTCGTTACCATTAAGTCCGCCAAACGCACCTTGAATTCTTCGATGGGATTGGCTGATTGTTCTTTATCGATAACCACATCCTCCCTATGTTCCCGAACCGCTTCTTTCTCGATGGAATCCTTGATTTTGGCCGATAGATTCTTAGTGAATTGGGAATTCCTGGTTCCTGATAGCATCGTCAGCGCTTTTTCAAAATTCTTTTGCCTAAAATAAATCAGGGCGAGGTTTTCCTTAAACTTATTGTTTTCGAGGGGTATATTAATGTCCATTTGATCCAGGGAACTGCCTTGCATTTCAATAGCGGTCACCAAGGTGTTCAGATACCATAGGTTTTCAGGTTCTGAGACTACGGCGGCAATGGCATAATCCTGCGCTACGGCATATTGCTTCTCTTCTAGATACACCTTGGCCAATTCATGGTCGACCACGGTATTGGTCCCATCGATCAATTTACATTCCAATAGCAGGTTAATGGCCTTGTCATAATTCTCGATTCCCTTTTGTTTCAAGGCTTCAAAGAAATTCTCTTGAAAGACATCGGAATAGTCCTCCAAAAACACCTCTGCACTTTCATCAACATCCATTTCCCGTACCTGCGCACTTCCCTGAAACGGAAAGGCCAGTAATGAAAAAAAGAGTATGACCAACACGTTTTTCATTTTTGGATCTTGAGATATTCTATTAATGGATTAACGGGTTAAATTTATCAATAAGTATTCCAGAGCTTCCAACTTTTTTGTTAAAACACCCTTAACGTACATTCCTTGAATGTGAATTGGGTACTATAACGTCAGGGACCTCCTTTTTTACTTTGTCCCCGTACTGCCAAAACCCCCAGCACCCCTGGAGGTATCGGATAACCGATCGACTTCGTTCCATTCCGCCCTTTCGTGCTTGGCTATGACCAATTGCGCAATGCGTTCCCCATTTTCGATGGTAAAGGGTTCGTTGGACAGATTGATCAAAATGACGCCTATCTCGCCGCGATAGTCCGCATCTACCGTTCCGGGGGCATTGAGTACCGTGATTCCTTTTTTGGCCGCCAAGCCGCTCCTAGGACGTACCTGGGCCTCAAGGCCGATCGGTAGTTCAATATATAATCCGGTCTTGACAATGGTTCGCTCCAAGGGTCGTAAAATGATCGGTTCGGAAGTCTTGGCCCTTAAATCCATCCCCGCCGAAGCCAAGGTTTCATAATGGGGCAAGCCATGGTCCGATGTGTTGATGATCTTTATCTTCATTTCTTTAAGAATATTTTTCGAAGGTTATCATTTTCAAGTTTGTAAACCACCCCTAAAAACAAAAGCAATACGGGAATGCCAAAGAACAAATTACGGTCAAAAACGTAAAACGACAAGGCCGAGAAAAGGATCGAGATTACAAGGTAAAAGGAGATTTTCCTAAAGTTGTATGGGATGGGATAATACATTCGGCCAAATACAAACGATAGCATCATCATACTGCCATAAGCCAAAAGCGTGGCCACTGCGGAAGCCATATACCCAAAATAGGGAATAAATACAAAATTTATAACAATGGTTATAATCGCGCCGATTATGGAGATATAGGCGCCTATTTTGGTTCTATCGGTAATTTTGTACCAAACCGAAAGGTTGTGGTATATTCCCAAGAAAAAACTGGCAAGTACGATAATCGGTACAATATTCATGGCCTCCCAATACTTGGGATCCCTTACGAACAGCTCCTTTAGCACATCTGCAAAAACCACCACCCCCAATAAAATGATACTTCCCAATACCACAAAATAGTTGGTTATCTGGGCATATTCCCTTTGTGGGTTGGCCGTATTTGAATGGCTGAAAAAGAAAGGTTCTATGCCCATGCGAAACGCGGTCGCAAACAATGTCATGAACAGGGCGAGTTTATAACAAGCGGAATACATACCCACCTGACTATCGGCCACATCGACCGGTAATAATCGTTCCAATAAAATCCTGTCAAAAACCTCATTTATGGTAAAGGCCACGCCGGCTACTAGAACAGGGAGGGCATATTTTAACATTTTTTTCCAAACTATTTTATCGAATACATACTTGGTCTTGACGTATAATTTAAGCATCAATAGCAGGGTTAAGGCACTCGCAATCAAGTTCGCAAGGAATATGTAGTATATTTGAAAGTCGGGGGTATACATTCGCCCCCATAAACCGACAGGGCCAATAACTGCCATCTTTGGGAGAAAGTATAGGAAAAACACATTAAGACCCAAGTTAACGACCACAGTCAATATTTTCACTACAGCGTAGCGCATTGGCTTTTCCGTGGCACGCAACCAAGCAAACGGAATAATGACCAAAGCGTCCAACGTCAATATCAAAATTGCAAATCTCAGGTATTCAGGATTGATCCCCGATGCCTGGGCAATGCCTTTTTGAAGCAATAACGCCATGACCATAAACAAAAAGGTCGTGGCTGCGATTGACAATAAAGAGGTAGAAACCACTTTTTTACGATCATCG
>NZ_JBATHS010000192.1:0-3834 GCF_049667165.1 Maribacter sp. | reverse complement strand
GGGCACCTTCCTCATTGGTAAGTCCCAATCCTAAATTCAAGAGTATATTCGAGGCGCCCTCAGGAAAAGAATACTTGCTGACCCCAACCCTGGTTGTCGCCGTTGCCTCGACCTTTATGTTGTATTTATCCAGGACATTGGAGTAATACCCGACCGTACTCTTTTCGTCGGAATAGGTACTGCCATACTGCAGGTAATCCGTGTTGATTTCGCCCATGGTCGGCATCGCCAAAATAACACCGAGTTCTGGGCAACCCACACCGCTAAGGTTAACGTGACTAAAACCGGTCAAAAATTTGTTTTCATGTACATATGGTGTTGAAAGCCATCGACTGTCTTTCTCCAACGGTAAATTTTGGGGTCCCGCCACATTAAAAGGGGATACATTCGCCATACCGCGAACAGCAATAGGACCAGGATTGGTCGTACCGAAATTGGAGGTTCCTATAAATGGATTCACATAGTCGACAGAGGTTTGCTGAGCCATAGACGAACTATAGAGCAAACCAACTATCACTGTGGTTAGTATCGAGCGGCTTTTGTTCATTATAAATAGGCGAGATTTTTTCATTACATTTTATAAAACCATGGTACGTTGCAATCTATATTCGAAGGCGTTCAGTCATTTGGTACCCTTCCCTAACATATCATTTCGAAGTGCTCAGGGAATAGGGGAGCGCCTCATTAGAAACAGCCCAATTTTTATTGGGTGCACTACCCATCTCAAAAGACAGGGTGCCTCCCTTTTGAACCGTCTCGGTGCCAATCCATGTGTTGTTGAAATTGGCTCCGTTCAACGAAGCACTTTGAATATAAGGCCTACCCTTTCCGTTGGAATTTGCATGGATCGTAAAGGTGTTCCCGTTCTGCAAATGCAGTTTCACCTCATCAAAAAGTGGACTTCCTATGACATATTGATTGGTGGCCGGGGCCACAGGATAAAAGCCCATGGCACTGAACACATACCAAGCCGAGGTCTGACCGTTATCCTCATCCCCACAATACCCATCTGGGTTCGGGGTATATAATTTGGTCAATACTTCCCTTACTTTTTCCTGGGTCTTCCATGGTTGCTTGGCATAATCGTACAAATAGATCATATGCTGTATGGGTTGATTGCCATGGGCATAGTTCCCCATGTTCATGATCTGCATTTCCCGTATTTCATGGATGGTAAACCCGTAATAGGAATCATCAAAATGCGGTGGCATTTCAAAAACCCCATCCAACATTCCCACGAACTCCGTATCACCTCCCATCAGATCGATAAGCCCCTGCACATCATGAAAAACCGACCAGGTATAGTGCAGACTGTTGCCCTCGGTGAAGGCATCTCCCCATTTTAAGGGATTGAACGGAGATTGAAACTTACCGTCCTTATTTTTTCCCCGCATCAATTTTGTCGATGGGTCGAACAAATTTTTGTAGTTCATTGACTTATCATAAAACACTTGGGCCAGACTATCCTTCCCCATCGATTTCGCCATTTGTGCAATCGTAAAATCGGCATAAGCATATTCCAAGGTACGGGCTGCATTTTCATTAATCCCCACGTCATAGGGTACATATCCCAACTCATTATAATAATCAAGTCCTGCCCTGCCCACACTATTGACGGGCCTACCCTCGCTTATGGTGGCATTTTTTAATACGGCTTTTAGTAGCATAGCCGCATCAAAACCTTTTACCCCATTCAAATAGGCATCGGCAATTATAGGTGCCGAATTGGAACCGATCATACAATCGCGATGGCCCGGACTCGCCCATTCGGGCAACCATCCTGATTCTTTGTACGTATTGGCCAAGCCTTCCATGATTTGGGCATTAAGATCGGGATACATCATATTGAAGAATGGGAATACCGCCCTAAACGTGTCCCAAAACCCATTATCGGTAAACATGTACCCCGCTTCGACCTTGCCGTTGTATGGACTGTAATGCACTACATTGTTGTCCGTATCGAATTCATAGAATTTCCTGGGGAACAACAGCACCCGGTACAAACAGGTATAGAAAGTTTTCAGGTCGTCTGTATTGGAGGAAGTAACCTCGATCCGCCCCAGTTCCTGTTCCCAGGCCGCAGTGGCCTTTTGCTTGGTAGCCTCGAAAGTATCTTCCCCGATCTCCCTATCCAAATTCAACTGTGCCTGCTCAGGACTGATGAAGGAAGATGCCACTTTTACATGTACGGCCTGTCCTTTTTTGGTTTTGAACCCGATAATGGCCCCTACGTGATCCCCTTTGGCGTCACGTGAACCTTCCATCAGTTTCCATGCGTCAGTCCAAGTATGGTTCAGTTCAAAATCGGTATCGAATTCGGCCACAAAATAATTATGGAAATTATCAGGAACTCCGCCACTGTTATTTCTACAATACCCGATGATTTTTCGTTCCTTGGGCAAAATCTTTACCATAGCCCCTTTATTAAAGGCATCCAACATAATATAGGACTTTTCATTTTCTGGGAACGTAAACTTAAAGTGGGCTGCCCTTTCGGTGGGCGCAACCTCGGCGACTACATCATAATCGGCCAAATACACACTGTAATAATCAGGACGTACGGTTTCTGCCTTATGTGAAAAATAAGATTCCCGTTCATCTTCCTGATATTTTAAATCACCCGTGACCGCCATTAGTGAAAATGCCGCATAATCATTGATCCACGGACTGGGTTGGTGGGTTTGTTTAATGCCCCTGATTTTTTTGTCATGGTATTTATACGTCCATCCATCACCCATTTTTGAGGTCATGGGCGTCCAGAAATTCATGCCCCAAGGGGTGGCAATGGCCGGATAGGTATTCCCGTTCGAAAGGCTGAAATCCGAATCGGTGCCCATTAGGGGATTTACATATCCCACCACATCCTCTACATGCTCGCTATCCTTTGCTACTTCACTCGATTTCTTTTCTTCACAGGCAGAAAAAAGAAATAGTGTTACAAGACCTACCATGCTTATTTTTAGTTGACTTCCCATTCCCATAATTATCTGTATATTTTATTTCTTTCCGGGGATTTTAATTTTTTACCATCTGCCTTTTTCGGGTCGTTGGTCATCTCAAAAACCAATTCCCCACCCGCAATAACCTCTTTGTGTGTTATAAAATTCCTATCTAAGGTAACCCCATTTAAAATTACGGATTCTACATAGTTATTTTCTTTTGAGAAATTCTTTTGGATAATCCTGAAAACCTTACCGCCGCCTACGGATACCTCAGCCTCTTCAAATAAGGGGATTCCCAAATCATAGACGCCCTGTGCGGGATTCACGGGATAGAAACCCAGTGCCCCAAAAATATACCAAGAGGACATTTGCCCGCAATCCTCATTGCCACAATGGCCATTGGGGGCGTTGGCGTATTGTTCTTCCAGAATTTGCCGTACCAAGGTCTGGGTCTTTGATGGCTGATCCAAATAATTGTACAAGTACGCCACATGATGGCTCGGTTCGTTACCATGGGCATACTGCCCGATCATTCCCGTACTGAAAATCGGGAGTTTGTCACCCGCTTGTGGAAAATAGGTGAACATGGAATCGAGTTTTTGGTTAAAACGCACCTTTCCTCCTGTTTTTGCTATAAGTCCTTCAATATCCTGAGGCACGAACCAGTAGTATTGCCATGCATTGCTTTCGCAGAAATAGGGGGAATATTCCTTGGGGACAAACGGTGTAATAAAACTGCCTTTTTCACTTTTAGGTTGCAGCCATGAGGTTTTTTCATTGTAGAGGTTCTTCCAGTTTTCGGAACGCCTTAAAAATTCCTTATAATCCTGTTCATGTCCTAAATCCTTAGCGAACATGGCAATACACCAATCATCATAGGCATACTCCATCG
>NZ_JBATHS010000191.1:0-3598 GCF_049667165.1 Maribacter sp. | reverse complement strand
GATTTCCGAAGGAGGGGACAACAACCTGGCAGGATCAAAATTACCCTGTAAGGTAATATTTCCTCCTGTAAAATAACGTGCGTTCTTGGGGGAGCAGGTCCAGTCAACGCCCAAAGCGGCCGCACCTGATTTGGCCATGTCGCCCAAAGCGAACCAGCACCCCTTCCCGAAGACGATGACGGGGGCCTCGTCTTTCAAGGCGTTGATGATCTGTTGAATGTATCTGAATGAAAATTCTTGATAATCGGTGGGGGAAAGCATTCCACCCCAAGAATCGAATACCTGTACGGCATTTACTCCGGCCTTTACTTTTGCTTTGAGATAGGCAATGGTGGTATCGGTTATTTTCTGTAATAATTCATGGGCGGCCATAGGTTGCGTAAAACAGAATTCCTTGGCCTTGTCGAACGTTTTGCTCCCCTGCCCTTGCACACAGTAGCAAAGGATTGTCCATGGGGAACCCGCGAAACCGATCAATGGAATTTCATCGTTCAACTTCTCTTTGGTCATTGTAATGGCCTGCATTACATAATCCAATGCTTCATTGACATCAGGAACAATAACATTGTCAACGGCCTTCGGGGTCTGGATGGGGTTGGGCAGATAGGGGCCGAAATTTGGTTTCATCTGCACTTCAATATTCATAGCTTGGGGAATCACCAAGATATCGCTGAACAATATGGCGGCATCCATACCGTACCGGCGAATGGGCTGTACCGTGATTTCGGAAGCGAGCTCGGGCGTTTGGCAACGGGTAAAGAAGTCATATTTCTTGCGTATTTCAATAAATTCGGGCAAATAACGCCCAGCCTGCCGCATCATCCAAACTGGAGGTCTATCGACAATTTCGCCTTTTAGGGCCCTTAGGAATAAGTCGTTGTTCATTCGTTGTTCTTCGTTGTTGGCTTTTAGCTTTTGGTTGCTTTAATTTTGCTGATTAAACTATTGATCATTTTCGCCTCTATTTTAATCAAATCGAAAATGATTTCAAGTTCCTTAGGTTCTATAAACTCAAGTTCTTTTGCTATGACCAATTGTGTTTCAACTTCAAAAAGAGATCCAATGGAAATTTCCAGATATCGTTGAACTCAATTTCACTATTTCTGCTACAGCCTTCCGCAATGTTGGTAGGTATAGATACGGCTGCTCTAGTCATTTGACTTCTTAAGCCAAACTTTTCCTCTAAAGGTAATTTAACGGATAACGCATATATATGCTTCACGATCTCAATTCCGTTTTTCCAAATTTCAAGCTTTCTAAAGTCTCTCATACCAAATGATCCAAAGCTAATAGCTAACAGCTAAAGGCTAACAGCAAAAGGCTAAACACCATAATTCGCATTGACCAAATCAATAACGCTTTCCATATCGGGTATTTTGGCAACAAATACCTCTGAAAAATGTTCCCGGGCTACCTTGGCCGTACTTTCGCCAATGCAATAAGCAATTATATCCGTTCTATTCAATTGTAAATAGCTATTGACGGTTGACGGACTGAAAAAGAGTACCCCCTTTACATTCGGGGGGACTTTTACAGGGGTGTGCTTGGTTTTATAGGCTTCGATCTCGTTTACAGTAATACCACTACTGGTCAATATAGTTGGAAGATCGTCCATGCGAAGGTTGCTACAGAAATAGGTTACTTCGGTCCCTTCCAGATAGTCCACTAGGTATTCCGCCAGTTTCCTTGCATTTCTTTCAAAATGTTGCACTTTGCCTATACGGGCTTCAATCAATCGTTTGGTGCGTCGTCCTACACAATAGATGTTCTTGAATTGAAGTTGGGAGGCACTCACATTGGTCAACAAAGCTTCGACCGCATTCTTGCTCGTAAAGACTACATTTTGCATTTTGGCGGTCAATACCTTGGTGGGAATTCGGGTCGGACTCGTTTTTATAAAATCCTCCGAGTCTACCTGCAGGTCATCCTTGAACCTTGAGCGCTGGTCCTGTGTCAATTTTTTGGTGGAAAATATTTCGATGCTTTGGCTATCGCGATGCGTTTCTCCCACAAGGTTTTTGCCCCCACGGCTTAAAATGCTGTTGGCACAATCGCGACCCAAATTTTGATGTTCTCCAAACGGGGCCGTCAATTCAGCATCCAACTTTTTGGTGCCATCGATTGATAGCAATACCCCTTTGAAAGTCACCTCTTCCTTTTTGGTATTGATATAGGCCAAGGCCCCTATGGGAGCACTACAACCGCCTTCGAGTAGTCTGAGGAATTCACGTTCAAGCTGGGTGCATATTTCAGTAGGCTCATGGTTCAATTCAGCGCATGCTTGGCGAACAAAGGCATCCTTTTCCAATGCCACCACCATGATCGCGCCTTGGGCCGGGGCGGGTAACATCCAAGTGAGACCAATCGTATGTTCATGTTCAAGGCCAATGCGATCTAGACCTGCAGCCGCGAAAATGGCACCGTTCCAATCGTTTTCATGAAGCTTTTGCATACGGCTGTTCACATTGCCACGCAGATCCACCACGGTATGGGTAGGATAGCGATTCAACCATTGTGCCTTTCTTCTCAGGCTTCCGGTGGCAATAATGGCTTCCCGGCTGGAAAGAAATTCCTCATTATCCTTAAAGGCCAGAATATCGAGATAATTCGCCCGTTCTAATACGGCAGCCTGTACAATTCCCTTTGGTAAGGCCGTGGGCACATCTTTCATGGAATGTACCGCAATATCGATATCCCCACTGAGCATGGCTACATCAAGGGTTTTGGTGAAAATACCGGTAATCCCCATTTCGTAAAGCGGCTTGTTCAGTACCAAATCCCCAGTTGACTTGACAGGCACGAGTGTGGTCTGATAACCTAAGGCTTCCAATTTGTTTTTAACGGTATTCGCCTGCCAAAGTGCCAATTCACTATCGCGGGTGCCTATTCTAATGATTTGACTCATGAGGATTTATTTCTAGCTGAAAAACTTTCTGGATAAGCTCAAGACTGTCGTCGGCATCCCCGTTGGCATCCTTAAGATGATTTGCAAACTGTTTGGTGATTTTCTGAATGATCCGGTCTGATATCACATCGGCTTGTTCGGTATTGAAATCGTTCAATTTCTTGGATTGGTAATCCAACTCCTCCTCCTTCATGGTATTCAATTTCTTTTTCAAGGCTTTGATGACTGGAGCGAATTTCCTGGTTTCCAACCATTGGATGAATTCCCGTTTTACTTCTTCTATAATGCGCTCTGCCTTTGGAACGAACTGTTTTCTGCGTTCCAAGGTTTCGTCCGTAATTTGGGAAAGCTGATCTAAATGAATCACCGTTACATTGTCAAGTTCGGAAACATCATCGCAAACGTTCTTCGGAATGGAAAGATCAAGAATCAACAAAGGTTTCTTGGTGTAGATCAAATCCTTTGAAATCGTTGGGAATTGGGCCCCCGTGGCAACCACTAACACATCGGTATTTCGGATCTCGGTATGTAGATCGCCATAGTCCTTGACCACAAGATTGAATTTACCGGCAATTTTTTCCGCTTTGGTCTTGGTACGGTTGATCAAGGTTATTTTCGGATTCTGCGAATGTTTGATCAAGTTTTCACAGGTATTCCGCCCAATTTTCCCCGTGCCAAAAAGCAATACGCTCT
>NZ_JBATHS010000190.1:0-5359 GCF_049667165.1 Maribacter sp. | reverse complement strand
GGGCTACCATTGTAGTTTCCGCTGGTAATGGGTATACTAATTTTGACGGAAACGGTTCTACCATTAAACTACCTGCCAGTTTAAACAACGTAATCTCTGTTTCTGCCACGGCACCTGAAAGCTGGATCGAAAACCCTTTGGGTGATTTAGATTTACCTGCTAGTTACACCGATTATGGAAGAAGCCATGTCACTGTTTCTGCCCCAGGAGGTGATTTCGACAGCCCAAGTGATTTTTGGTATTATGATATGGTCCTTAGTACAATTCCAGGCGGTTGGAGCTGGAGTGCCGGCACCAGTATGGCATCCCCTCACGTTGCGGGTGTTGCTGCTTTGATCATTGGCAAGAATGGAGGCCAGATGGATCCACATGAGGTAACCAAGCAATTAACCAACACCGCTGATAAGATAGATGGTAATGGAGCAAGTCTTTATCATGGTAAAGGAAGGGTAAATGCCTACAGGGCCGTTACTGAATAGCATTTAAACCAATTATAATTGAAAAAACCGTCCTGACAGTAGCGTCAGGACAGTTTTTTATTTTGTGGAATTCTGAATGATCAATCAAGAAAACTATACCGTTTGGCATAGTCCAACATCTGCTGCTCAAAGGTTTCAGGCTGTGTAACCTTTACATCAACGATTTCCCCGGCGTCATTTGTCTCTGGCACCAATACCGGATTCACAAAGCCGCTATAGGGTGCGGATTTAAACTGTTGGTTACGTTCCAATACCTGCGCATGTAAGGCTTGGTCTACCTTTACCCCATAGCCTTCGACCAGATCTTGGGCGGCCTTAAAGTCACCTTCGGATTTAATGCGTTGTGCTTCACGAAGTAACTCCCCGAATAATTCACGAAGTTTTGCATAGTCATTGATATTGTAGTACGTTTTCCCATCCTTTTCGATTTTTTCAATGACGTTGTCGGCCTTTCCCTTTTCATAAACCCAGGCAGAGACCCATTGCCTATTGACCATATGGTCCTCTTCGATATCATTCCCAAGCTCTATACGCACCAATTGGGAGATCAATCCATTTCTGATATAACCATCGTAAGCGGCTTTACCTACAGCTTGCCAGTCATCGACCAAACCGAGTTCCTGCAGTTTGGGATCCATCAAATAATAAAGTCCGACCAAATCGGCCCTACCCTCTTCCATAGTCGAGGCATAGTTTTTCAAGGTTTCCTTTGGCTGTCCAATACCCGGATTTATGACTCCTGAGGCATGCCCAATGACTTCATGCAAGGCGGTATGCAATTTGTCGGCCAGCTTTCCGTATTTCTCTTCCAAGGCTATTTCTTCCTCATCATAGGCAAACTCCTTTAGTCGGCCGCTTCCACCGGCATTATTGTACGCATCAATGATATTGCCCAAAGAAACCGATTTACTACCGTGTTCTTGCCGAATCCAGTTATTATTGGGTAAATTGACACCAATAGGTGTGCTTGGTGATGCATCACCGGCTTCTCCTGCCACATTAATGGTTTTATAGGAGATACCGACCACATCACTCTTTTTATGGGAATCGTTCAAAGGGGCATTATCTTCAAACCACTGTGCATTTTCTGAAAGTACGGCCATTTGCTTCGACATTTCAAAATCCTTGACCTGGATAATGCTTTCATAAGAACCGCGATACCCCTTAGGGTCTTTATACACCTCAATAAAACCGTTGATCCAATCGATATTGCCTTCCGTGGAAGTTGCCCATGAAATACAATACTCGTCCCAAAGATTCAGATCACCGGTTTTGTAATATTCAATTAGCAATCCCAAGGTTTTGGCTTGCTTTTCATTCTCGGCAACCGCTTGGGCCATTTCGAGCCATTTAATCACCTCGTCAATGGCGGATCCATACATTCCCCCAGATTTCCAAACTTTTTCAACGACCTTTCCGTTTTCACGAACCAATGTGGAGTTCAATCCGGCCTCAATAGGTCTATCCTTAGGTCCTTTATAAGCCGTTTTATAGAATGCTTCTACATCGGCATCCGTAATCGTGGGACCGTAGAAATTGATAGCGGAAGCGGCTATATTGTCCACTCCTTTTTTCTTGTTTACCTTTTTGGCATCCTTATCATTGAAAATGACCTCAAAGGCTTCACCTTCCAGCTGCGTATCCGTTTCCTTCAATAAATAGGTCAAAAAGTCCGCTTTAAAATCGGGTTTTATCTTATCATTGGAATAATGATGATGGATCCCATTGGAAAACCATACCCGCTTTACATATTCCTCAAAGGCCAACCAGTCTTTCGTGGTCTTATCACCAGTATATGTAGTAAAGATGTTCTCCAAGGCATCCCTAATCTCAAGGTTATGGCGATAATTCTGGTCCCACATGATATCGCGACCTGCCAAACCGGCTTGGGTCATATAATATACCAATTGCTTCTCCTTTAAGGTAAGTTCATCGAATCCAGGAATTTGATAGCGCAATATTTTTATGTCAGCGAATTGATCTACGAGATATTCAAAATCAGCCTTGACCTCAACAGGTTGTGTCTCCTCCACTTTTTCTTGGCAAGACCATAAAAGACCCACAAAAAGGAATCCCAATAAAATATGTTTTAAGTTCATGATGTATGTTGTTTTTATATTTCTGCAAATTTAACAAAACCTCGGCTAAATGTTTCATTTATTGGCCATTAAATACGGCAAAAAAAAGACCTAACGATACATCTATAGCGCATGTAATATTTATACTTGAAATCTTCGATAAAGCTCTGAAGAAATGGCTAATTTTACGATTCGTAGCCCTTTTAAAAACGTAAATTACAACCTAATGAAAAAACTATTCCTTTGCATTTTTTTCGCACCATTAACTTTTTTTTCCCAGACTATGGATTTTCCCTTTCAAGACCACGCATTAGATTCCGATTCCCGTGCTGAAGATGTAGTAAGCCGCATGACTTTGGATGAAAAAATCAGTCAAATGCAGGATGTTGCACCCCCTATTGCACGTTTGGGCATTCCTGAATATAATTGGTGGAATGAGTGTTTGCATGGTGTGGCCCGCGCAGGTGCCGCGACCTCATTCCCGCAGGCCATTGGCATGGCAGCGACATGGAATCCCGAATTGATCAATACCGTGGCCGATGTTATCAGTTCAGAAGCAAGGGCAAAATTCAACCATAGTGTGAAAAATGGGCATCGAAATCGCTATCAAGGCCTGACCATGTGGTCGCCCAACATAAATATTTTTAGGGACCCCCGTTGGGGACGAGGTCAAGAAACTTATGGGGAAGATCCCTATCTCACTTCAAGATTAGGAGTCGCTTTTATTAAAGGGTTACAAGGTGATGACCCCGATTATTTTAAGGTCATTGCGACCGCCAAACATTATGCGGTACATAGTGGCCCAGAGTATAACCGGCATACCTTCGATGCCTATGCCGATAAAAAGGATTTATGGGAAACCTACTTGCCTGCCTTCAAGGCCGCTGTATTGGAAGCGAAAACCTATTCGGTAATGTCGGCATACAATCGATATTTGGGCGAATCGGCCACTGCCAGTTCCCTTTTGCTGCAAGATATCCTACGGGACACATGGGGGTTTAAGGGCTATGTCGTATCGGACTGTGGTGCGGTCGAAGACATCTATCTAAGGCATAAGATTGTGGAAACTGCGGAAGAGGCCGCTGCCCTAGCCGTAAAATCTGGTTGCGATCTTAATTGTGGTTCTACCTATGCGCATTTGAAGAAGGCTGTTACTGACGGTTATATTACCGAAAAGGAAATTGACACAGCGGTTAAGCGACTATTCCTCGCCAGGATCAAATTGGGATTGTTGAATACAGCGGAAAACATGCCATTCGCAAATATTCAAGATGAAGTTCTCGAATCGGAGGCAAACCAAAAATTGGCCTTGCAAACTGCCAGGGAGTCTATGGTGCTCTTAAAAAACGAAAAGAATACCCTTCCTATTTCAAAAGAGATCAAGACAATAGCGGTTATAGGCCCTACCGCCAATGACAAACAATTTTTATTGGGAAATTATTTTGGGACCCCCACCTATCGAAAAACGATTTTAGAAGGAATCCAGGACAAAGTTTCCAAGAAAACGATCGTGCATTATTTCAAGGGTACCAACATCACTGATGAAGAACCCATATTCGATATTATCGATGAGAAAAACTTTAATGGGAAAATAAAAACGGAGTATTTCAACAACTCGAATTTGGATGGAAACCCTGTTGCAGTACAATCCGTAAATTTGATAGACTTTGATTGGGGTGGAGCTGTCCCAATTGTTGACCTCATACCGGGGGAATTCTCCATTCGATATACCGGCACCCTTGTACCTGACTTTAGTGGCAATGCCTCCTTTAGTATAAATGAAAGTGGGGGGTCTTATAGTTTTTCCCTTGATGGAAAGGAAATGGTTTCTGGTTCAAGTGAAACCGAAACCTTACCCAAAACCGTGCAATTTCCCGTTGTAAAGAATAAAAAACTGCAATTTGTAATCGCTTATAAATGTACCAACCCATGGATATCATCTATTCAATTTTTATGGAACAAGGAACATCTATTGGGTAAGGATAAAATGATTGAAAAAGTAAGCCAAAGTGACCTTATTATCTATGTAGGTGGCATTACGGCGCGATTGGAAGGTGAGGAAATGCCCATTGCCATCGAAGGTTTTTCCAAAGGCGATAGAACTGATTTAAAATTACCATCCGCGCAGCAAAACCTGATAAAAGAACTTTATGCATTGGGAAAACCCATAGTATTCGTACTCACCGGTGGAAGCGCAATGGCCATAAACTGGGAAAATGAAAACCTACCCGCCATATTAAATGCATGGTATCCTGGCCAAGCCGGCGGAAGTGCCGTGGCGGATATTCTGTTCGGGGATTATAATCCGTCAGGAAAATTACCGGTTACCTTTTATAAATCCGTTACAGATCTGCCGCCCTTTGAAGATTATCATATGAAAGGGCGTACCTATCGTTATTTTGACGGGGACGTACTTTACCCATTTGGCTATGGCTTGAGTTATACGCATTTCTCCTACGCCACCCCTGTTTTGGAAAAATCGATAATGAACAAGGCGGAAAAAAACAATCTTGAGGTAATAGTTACCAATGATGGGGATTATGATGGGCAAACCGTTGTACAATTATATGTGAAGGACCAAGAGGCCAGTGTCACCAAACCTTTGAAATCCTTAAGAAAATTCCAAAAAATATTCTTAAAGAAAGGGGAATCGAAGACCATTGAATTTGAGATCACCCCTGAGGACCTATCGATTTTTGATACTCAGGGAAATAGTTTCGTTGAACCTGGAGCGTTCGATATTTTCATGGGTGAAAATTCGGCAACCCAAAACAAAACAAGCGTAATCGTACAATGAGATTG
>NZ_JBATHS010000189.1:0-2540 GCF_049667165.1 Maribacter sp. | reverse complement strand
TAAAAAGGGATGAAAACTATAGTGTACCCTACCGATTATTCGACGAATTCAAAGGCCGCTTTGAAGTATGCCTACAACATGGCTTCACATATGGAAATGCGTTTGGTGGTCACCCATGTCTATGACTACCCCACCGTCTTGGGAACAGAGGGTTTGGATGAACCCTTCCCCCATACAGAGGAAAATATTTTTGATCGGCACCGTTCTAAATTGGAAGAATTCTGTCTAGAAAATCTAGGCGGTGATTTTATGAATCCGAACATTACGATAGAACCGGTTGAGAACAAAAGCATAGTAAAGGGAATCATTTCAGTGGCCGATGAGTGGCACGCCTATTTAATAGTCATGGGTATGAAAGGGAGTAGCGTTTTTCGGAAAATACTCATGGGAAGCACTACAAAACACCTCATAGAAAAAGCACCTTGCCCCGTTTTGTCAATTCCCAAAGAAACCAGTTATAGATTGCCCAAAACCATCGTTTACGCGACTGATTTTGAAGAAGAGGATGTATATGCCATCCGCAAACTTGCTGAAATGGCGGCGCAGTTAGATGCCGTAATAAAGGTGGTACATATCTCAACAAAAGAGGAATATAAGGGAGAAATGCAGCTCGAATGGTTCAAGGAGCTTCTACAGCAGAAAGTGAACTATGAGCGCATCGAATTTGAATTGCTTTTTACCGATAGTATTTTTGAAACCCTTAGGGTTTATGTCGGTGATGCCAATGCGGATTTAATTGTCATGTTAGAAAGGGAAAAGGTAGGTTTTATCAATAAATGGTTACATCAAGATCTCGTCAAAAAGATGGAGTCTTATGGGAAAGTACCCCTTTTAAGTATGCGGGGGAACCACCATCAACTTTTTTATTTTAAAAAAGCGCTTTAAGTATTTAGGGATGGTTGGTAATGTATGAAGCCTATTGATTTTTGGGATGTAGGGATATGCTTTTTTATTTATACTTGGTTATTTCCCATGAGACTGATCTACATCATTTCCAGCCTAATCGGCTTACACTATCTTGAAAACTAATCCCAAAATTTTATAAAATGATAGCTGTGGTAAACATCAAAAACCTTCAATGTGAGGATAGCAAAAAAGTGATTTTAAGGAATCTGAGCAGAATTTTGGATGTCCGTGTTGTTGATATAGATATTGAGAACGGCATTTTACAATTTCTGTATATTAATTCCAATGGATTACAAAAAGTAAAGCAAGAACTTTCCCGAATTGGCTTCCCAATAGAATTGGGAAATATGCATCCTTCCCACCCTTCATTTTCGCATGGTTCTGACACAAGGTCTTTCGCAATGATTTAAAATGCCTAGGCTATTTCGGGAAGAATCAACAAGGGCACTTCTGTATTGAAGGTCATTTTACGCACTACGGGTTCATGAAATAAATTCTCTAGGAAACCGTGTTTGGTCTTGAATAGTGCGATCATGCCTATTTTCTTATTTTCCTTGCCCAATGTATATAAGGAGGACGTTATTGACACCTCTAGTTGCACCTCTGAAAACCTTGTTCTTAATTCTTTTAGAGCAAGCTTCAAGGCTTTTTGGTTCTGTTTTTGGGTTTTTTCCAAAGCTTTTTCCGAGGAGATATGCACAACCGATAATGTGGAGTCCCACAACTTGGTCAATTTAATGAGCGGAGTTAATTCAGCGGTTATAAAGCGATGTTTGAAATTGTTGGCGAAGACGATTTCCTCAGGGGGGTCGCAGTCATAGTCCGTCGGAACGGCGATAATAGGCCCTGAGTCAAGCTGGCTAATGGCTCTGACCGTATTGCTGCCCATAAAAACGTTGAATAAGGAAGAAACCCCTTTGTTGCCCATGAACGTGTAGTCGATGGCCTTGTCCATCATTGTAATATTCAAGGCGTTCACCACTGATTCTATCAGAAATACGGACTTGAAAAGGTGTTTTTGATTTTGTTTTTTTTCTGATAGGATTTCAACCAAATGTTTAAGATCGTTTTCCAAATCGGCCTTGGTTTTGACATCTGAAGGGGCATCATGATAGGCATGAAGCACATAAAATATGCATTCTTCTTTTTCAAAGAGTCTCACAGCGTAGTCAATGGCCTTTTGCGCATTTACTGAGAAATCGGTAGGTAGTAATATGTTCAACATTTTTTATCGCTTTACTGATTGTTCTAAAGTACATAAGTCATAATTTGAATTCCATGATACTGATCAGCACAAAGGCATGGAGCATTTCTTTTTGGTACTTGGGATCGTCTTGGTCATTCCACCGGTTTTAGACCTTTCCATCTTTTTAAGGTGGGTAGGGTATTATGGGCCAGAATCGTCGCTTCCTCTCGGGGCATTCCCATTTGCTCTGCTATGAAGATGTTCTTTTCGATTTTTTGCGCCAAGCTAATCCCTTGGTCCGTAAATTTTCCATCGAGATAACAGAAATGACAGTATTCGGTGTTCACCGTATGGTCTTTATTGGTTCCGAAATCGGCCAAATGATGTATAGGCATCCCGCAACTTTGACAAACAGTATTATCCAAAGATTTCATTTGTATTGATTTTC
>NZ_JBATHS010000188.1:0-18420 GCF_049667165.1 Maribacter sp. | reverse complement strand
TCTCAACCAAATGGCCACAGGACATTTGATTTTGCAAAGCAAAATTAAGTTTCGAACCTATCATTGGTCATGGGTTGGTCATAGTTTCTATTCCGAAGCTTTTCGGCCTTCGTAGCCATAGCTACTGCGGCGAAGTAGGCCAGCGTAGGGATAATGAAGCACAACGTTTATGTGTAAGATAGTAGTCGATTTCGGACTTCGAGACTATCAAGTTACAAGAATGTTGAAGCGGACTATAACGCTTCATAGTACTACTATCCCGGCTATTATTTTAATACAATGTTGGGTGTTCGTGCTTTATAGCGCTTCACTATTCCATATTTTCAATGGACCATTTTTTATATTTAAATTTGAAAAAGGCCCTGCAATTCTATTATCATTTAAGCGACTGATACCAAAATAATCTAAATCAAAAATTATTTCTGAACTGTTTGGGTTGTCAAAAGCTGCCTTTACAATTTTAGTTTTACCTAATGTTTGGGTCGAAATCATTTCCACTTTATGATCTAAAAACGCTTTATTTACAGAAAATTGAAGGTATACATTCCCTTCCTTTTCAATTAATCTTACTGCGGGGTCGTAATTTAAATAGACCTCATTATCTGGATCATTTATAGACGATTTCTCTTGATTAAAGTAAACATTTCCGTTGATCCATGAAGGCAGTTTGGAAGACTCATAAGCACCACGCATTCCATACGTGTCAGCCCTTAGAAATATATTATTATAAAATCTATCATCTCCCCCGTGAATTGTAGTTAGGCCTCCCATATCAATGGAATGCGGCAAGAAATAAGGCGTAAATCGATTTTCATCAGTTACTAATTTAACACTGCCAGCTATAAGATTATTAATATAAGCTCCTCCTTGCGACCAATTTACGATGGCTGTTTCAGATAGTAGAATATTGTTATCAACGATATAAGGACCGTGACTCACTTCAATAAGCACATCGTCCATATCATTGCGATATAGTAAGTTGCCGCTAACACGTATACCTTGGACCATCCAATCTAGCCAAATGCCGCGTCCTGCATCATGAATTCTGTTATGCCGTATAGTAACATCAACGGGCGCATGCAGTTTAATTCCGGCCATCTCATACCCTTTGAATTGACGCTTGGTATAAATATTATAAATATGATTATTTTCAATGGTACTAAAAACAGCTCCCATACTACCGCATATAGCCGTTTGCTCACAATTATAAATCGTATTATTTCTAACAATATGGGAACCTACATGTTCTTTGTCCCATTTATTTCGAAGTACATTAAATACAACTTCGATGTAATGAATGTTGCCGTCCCGATTGACATTTTCGACATCTGCTGTCCAAGTATTATGTCCGGTACCACGTTCTTTACCTAGCGTGATCCCGTTGGTTTTCGAGTCGCTAATCACATTGTTTTCAATAATCCAACCCTTGTTCCAATGGGTCGCAATCATGCCTATTTGTTCGGCCGTTGGTGCAGCCCATTGTGTGGCAGCTTGACTAAAATGAAATCCTTTGATTGTTATATAATTTAGCCCAGGTTTTTCAGGATAAAAACATGTTTTTCTTGTACTTATTTCAACCAATTCTTTGTTTGGATCGTACTCTTTGAAATTTGCCCAAATGGTTGTATGTGTTGCATTGCTTTCACAATACCAGGTGTACGTTGAGCCTACGGGATCAGCAATGTTTTTAAGAGCAATGGGATTCCTGACTTTATCAATGTTTTCTTTCTCGTAAAGGGATTTTCCATTAATAAAAACCTCTCCGGTATGATGTACGCGATCATTATCAATAAACCAATCACCATGAATCAATTCCTGATATGGATTGTAATTACCAAAGAACGTATTTGGAATAACGACCTTCCAAACCCCATTTTTCTCCTTACTCCAACCTGTAATAATTTCAGAGCCTTTAATTTCAACGGTTTCTCCGGGAGACGCCCTAAAAATAATTCTTTTTAAATCGGACGTTCCACCCCTTATCGGTTTCACCCACTCACGGTAGGTACCTGTATGAATGGTAATGGTATCACCAGGAAAAGCAAAGTTAATTGCATGGTTAATTGTCAAAAAAGGACTTTGTATGGAACCATTGTTTGAATCGTCCCCTTTTTTGGATATGTGATATTCTTTTGCTGATATAGTTGCAGTTATACAAATAAACAAAATTAAAAGTTTAACCTTATTCCTCATCTTTTCACCTTTGTGTTTAATTACTTTACTTGTGATTAAAATGTAGCTTTTTCTGCAACGACCCTGCTATGGCATTTAGGACGGGTGATGGGCCATGTCTTTTGCGGCTGTGCCCGTCGCCAAAGCTTTTGCTTTTTGACTGCCTACATGCATAGCAGTCAGGTTTGTTATAGCACTTGTTGTGTGCAGTAGTTTCTTACTTTCTTACTGTCGAATGTAAAAAGTCCATTTTCCATTTTCCGTCAATTTTCTTAAAGGATGCACTTTCTAACCAGTCAAATTCAACTTTTGTTGTATCGTTAAAAACAAAGTCTGCGTGATTAAAATAATTGATATTACCAGAATTATTATCCACATTAATTTTCAGATTTTCAAATTTGTATTCCGCTGTATATTTTGGAAAACTTTTCATCATCTTGAAAATACTGTCGTTATTAAAAACTACGCCATCTTCATATATAATAAAGTCGTCCGTTGTCAAATCTCGCATTTTTTTATAATCCTTTGTTTCAATTCCGTCAAAATATCCAATTAAAACGGACTTTAATTGTTCAGGATTGTCAGTCTTTTTTTCTTTACAAGAACTAAATAGCAGCATTTGGGTTAGAAGTAAAATTGACAAGTATTTCAAATGTTTCATTTTGGTTTGTTTATCGATTTTGTTCCATTGCACACAACGGTGAATGGTATATATAGTGGCAGATTGCGTGGCACTTCCCTGTCATTATTGATACAAAATATCAGCAAATGTTATTCTTTCAAACTTATATCAAGGTATTTCATAACAGCTTCATATCCTTGTAACAAATTATCTGGCTTTGGATTATTTTTATTAAATACTTTTAGCTCTTCAGGAGGCAAAACAGTGACAAAATCTTCTTTGTAACCATCGTCATAAGGAATGATATCGCTGTTTAGCTTTAGATGATGAGAGAAAAAATTATACACGGCTGCACGCTTTGAAAATCCGTAATCGTGTTTTTCTAAAGGCAAATGAACATTTTCTACGTTGTGTTCGGCAGTATATAAGGCATAAACCTTTTGAAGGTAAGGATATTCTATCCTTGGTGTGTTGCGTGTCCAGTCGTTTCCGTCAGATACCAATAGCAAGGGTCTTGGCGCACATAGCGCAGCAATTTCAACATTGTTGGTTTGGTGATTTTCACTTTTATGTATTGGCATGCCACTCTCGCAAACGCAACCTCCAAAAAAGTGCGCAGATACCTGAACTACCGGTGTGGATACTTTAATTCTGTCATCAATAGCCGTTAGGATAAATGTTTGTGTGCCCCCTCCGGATGCCCCTGTCATCCCTATTCGTTCCGGGTCGACACCAGGGAGTGAAAGTAGGTATTCAAGTACTCTTCTACTGTTCCAGGTTTGGAGCAACAAAGCAATGGGTATTTCATGATTTACCTGGTCGCTTTCCCCATAGCCAACCATATCATAAGCAAATACTATGGCGCCCATTCGTGCCAGAACAGCACAACGTTTTTGCACATAGTGCGTAAATCTTTTGTTCTTCATATGTCCATGTGGACTCAAAATAGCTGCATAAATTTCTGTATTCCCAATAGGCTTATAAAGGTTACCTGTAATGTAAAAACCAGGAAAACTTTCAATGGCTATGTTTTCAACAGTATAACCATCCATTACTTTTTTATTGCTTATTACTTCCTTGAAATTTCCTGTAATCTCAGGCATTTTATCAAGTTGCATTCCCTCAATAATTCCCTGCTTAATTTGTTTTGCCCTTTTTTCCCATGATGCCACATCATTCCATTCGGATTCAAACTTCTTCATCATCAGATTGGCTTCTTCATCTGACCAATAATACCCTTTACACAACATTGTATCTTGACCGAAAATGGTGATACCAAAGAAAGTTGCCATCGTTATACTTAAAAGTAATTTCATTGTGTTGTTTCTTTTTATAGTAATATTTGCTAACCGGTTAAGGTATAATCGCGTTGCGGTAAAATCAGTTGGACTTTTTCTGCCTAGGACCAAAGTTAGCTACTTGCAAACAACTTAAGGGAAACCTGCCTACCATGCATACCTACGGCAGGTATTTAAGCAACCAACTTACTGAAAACGGAACGTACCAAAGGGAAATCCTTATGATTTTCCGAGCAGGAAAGAACCAAGCAAATACTTTTAAACCATGTTGGCCATAGTTTGAGTTTACTTTCTTGCTGCTTTAAACTCACTGCTGTCATACCATTTGGGGAAATATTCTTCATTGGATAATTTCAATCCTACATCAAAAAACAACTGTAGGTCTAATTGGACACCGCTTAATTCTGTAGTTTCAGAATTGTATTCATCTGATGGTTGATGATATTTATACATACGGTAATTATCATTATACTTTTTTATCTCTTCAATACTTTTATCAAGTCCTTCATAAGCGCCACTAGCATACAAAGCAGGAATTCCAATTTTAGCAAAATTGAAATGATCTGATCTAAAGAAATATCCTTTTTCAGCTTCTGGATCTGGAATAATATATCTATTTTGTTTTTCGGCCGCTTCTTTGGCATATTCATCCATTTCAGATTGACCATAACCTGTAATAGTTAAATCTTTCATTTTTCCTGGACTATCCAGCGCGTCAATATTAATATTGGCCACTGTTTTATTAGGGGTGAAAATAGGGTTTTCGGCATAGAATGCTGAACCTAATAAACCTTGTTCTTCCCCTGTAACTGCCATAAAAGCAATAGAACGTTTTGTGTCGTTACTTTTTTTGTATGCTTCTGCTATAGCTAAAAGACCTGCAGTTCCAGATGCATTATCTACAGCACCATTATAAATCGAATCACCTTCAATGGCTTTGCCAACACCAAAATGATCCCAATGCGCAGAGTAAATAATATATTCATCTTTTCTGTCTGTACCGGGTATAAGAGCCACTACATTTTTAGAAACGTCTTTTTTGATTTTATTCTTAATTTTCACAGAAACTTTTAAGTCTAACGGAATGGGTTTAAAGCTTTTGTTCCTTGAAAGGGTTTTGTAATCTTGACCTTTCATAGCTGTAGCATCAATCATTTTTTTGGCACTTTCACCACTTATCCAAGATTCTACATTCAAAAGAGGTAAATCACTTTCAATAATCAGTCGAGCACCACTCCAACCAGATTCAATGACATTCCAACCATAAGAGGCTGGCTCCGTATCATGAATAATTATAAGTCCAGCAGCACCTTGTCTGGCAGCTTCCTCATATTTGTACGTCCAACGACCATAATAGGTCATTTCATTTCCTTTGAATAAGGTTGAATCCCCAGATTTAAAACCTGGATCATTGATTAAAACTACAGCTGTTTTACCTTTCCAATCAATGCCTTCATAATCGTTCCATCCATATTCAGGAGCTACAATGCCATACCCTGCAAAAACAAGTTCGGAGTTTTCAAGGCTGACATCAGTTACTGCTTTGTTCGTTGTGGCTACAAAATCTTTTAGGTATTCTAAATTAAAACTACCGTTCTTTCCAGAAATAACCATGTTTTCGGAAGGGGTTCCTGTAATTTCTACCATGGGAACATCTTGAAAAAAACTATCACCATTTCCTGGTAATAAGCCTAATTTTTCAAACTCATCTTTTAGGTAGTTCACGGTTTTCACTTCACCTTCAGTAAATGGCTTTCTACCTAGAAACTCGTCAGACGCGAGACGTTCAATATGCTTGCCAATAGTTTTTTGGTCAACTTCCACTGTACTTGGGGTGTCTATTTTGTTGTTTTCACAACTAATAAAAAGTACTATGACTAAAAATTTTAAGTAATTTTTCATAAATGATATTTTAGTAAATTATTGCCAACGTACGGATTTAGATACTTGTATCTATATTTCTTTTATAGGCACCCTAAATTTCCTACAAAATCTGCTGGGAACCAAACCTGATGGGCCCAATGTTGAAAATAACCGTAGATCTAGGGGCTTGCATGCTGAAATACATAGTGTTGTGTTTTATCGGATTTTGGTGGTGCATGCACTGAAGCTACCCTACTTGCAGGGTTTGGTCTATACGCTGGGATCCCCTGTACTAAAACAGCAACATGGCTTAGTCCTTAATGCAGCGAACGGAGCGACCACGATACTTGCCATTTCCATATATATACACCCCACTTGTACCGAAATCCACATCAGAACCCCATGCTCCTAATTCGTTTGTTTCAAATTCAGTGCTACTCCACCATAAACCGATATCGCCCATACCGTAGAAGGTGCCACCGTCATCACGACTACCACCTGGTAGCGCTGTGAACCCTGTCTCATTATCAGCTCCGGTATTTGGGCTATTCCAATGTATAGTCCCTGTTTCCTTAAGTTTACCTCCTGCATTACGAACGTCACCCAAATAATCAATTAAGGTTGACCATTCATTGTTTGTTGGAACATGCCAGCCCATAGGGCATAATTTGTCTGTATTTACAGCATACCAATTATACAAGGCTCCATACGTATTTTTATAGGTTGTTTCGTCATTGTTATACCAACAATAGGCTGGGGTATTTAAATTATTCCATATTTCATTGTCCGTAACCCATGGTATGGCCTTACCATCATTGTATTTAGTGGTTTTTAAATTTTCCGCCATCCAGAGTTGATCTCCTATTTGAACGGTTTTATACCTATTCCCATCAAAATCGGTTATCGTAAGCGGCTCCTGGGTGCCCTGGTCTTTTTCACAATCCGTCATGATCGGAAGGAGTAAAAGGAGTAGAACAGCTATTGGTTTTCTTTTCATCCTTTTTATTTTAAATACCTACCCATAGCGTTCATGGCCATGAACGCGTTGCGGTCTCAATCTGCGAAGCAGCAGTGGAGTGGGTGCATTGGCAAACTGGCTGTTTACGCCCAAGATCAAGCCTAGGTTAAAGATACGGATTTATGCCTGTCGTACAAAAGGCGTACTTAGTTCAGTTATTTTTTGGTCCAGTCTATTCTTGTGGTATTTCTTGATGATACGATAGTAGCTTCCTTATCAATACAATTTGGCCAAGATGATAGTACCCATGCTCAATGATACCGTCGATGTTTCTCTGGTAGGTACCGTATTTGTCATCCACAAAACTTTGGTGCAGTTTCTCGGCCGGTAATTGTGCCATCAATTCGGCCAATTGTTCCGCATCGGCCCAAAATTTGATTAAGAACCCTTCCCATTCTTCTTGTGATTTTATGGCAGGAAAGTCAAAACTGTATTTATCCCTTATCTCGAGTTTTCCTCCCTTGAATACATTTTTGATGCCGTTGACATAGTAATGCACGTGTTGTGCCAGTGCTGCAATGGTATTCAATGCATCGAGGTGTGTTGTTGCAATTTCCCAATCCAAATGTTCCAATTGGTCCTTATAATTCGTGTTCGCTATCCACGTTCCGTTAAGGATTATTTCTCTGAATCTATTGGCTAGTTGTACTGTGGCTTTCATTCATCATATAATTTTTGGTATATTTTTTTTTCAAAGCGTATAACTTAGAGCTCCTGTATAAACTTTCTGGCAATTCGCATGCGTTACCAGCTGTCGATCGTGATCCCATCTTTTTCCCCACCTTGCATTCATTTGTCAACGCGGGGGCATCAATTTTGAAAAGTTTCATATCTGGATCTATTTTGGGGGGTACACTGGCTTTTTTTTATTTTCTATCCTTAACGGGAATGACGAATTTCAATCCTGACCAAATTTCATTGACAGCACATACTTTTATATCTACAAGGCCATGTTTCAGTCCTGTTGCACGTATGATGTTCCCATCTAGGTCGGTCTCGACTTGGGCCGCTTTTTTGGGCCATGAGATCCATAATGCCCCGTTTTGTTCCAATTCCTGCTTTAAAGGTTCAATATCGTTGTTAAGTTGTGAAACAGTCCTGACAAAATAATGGATGAAATCCTTTTTTGTTGTGCGGTCTGAGATGGTCTTCAAATCCATAGGAAGGTCAACATTCAATAAGGTGAAATAATCTTCAGGTTCATTTATGATTTTTATCTTAAACCCATTTTTAATGCCAAGTTTCTTTGCCAAGGGAGTTCCTGAATAGCCTGCAGTTTTCATTGGTATACTATTTCCTTTCTTTATGTAGTCTGTGTACCACCGTTTAGCCATCATCGCATTGCGGATGTCATCTGGGACAGCAGCGGGCGGATAGGTACGCTGTGCACTTGATCATTCCGCCCAGGATCAACCCTTGCATAAAATTAAGGATTTTCAGCCTGCCACGCCAAGGGCATTGACCACCTATTTCAATTGAAGCAAATTATAGTAAAAAGGAACAGTGGTTTAAGTAAAAAAAAATCATGTAACAGCTTCAAAGCCCCGGGCAGGGGCTTTTTATAGGATACTTTGTTGGGGGTGTTTTATGGTTCATTTGCATTTAGAAAAAAGCAATGCGTCAAGAAATATCCGTGACGGTCCCTATTCCTATTACAACTTGACCCTGTAAAAAGCATTGCTTGTAGTTACAAATAGCTCATTTTTAGCTTTACCTCCCCACGTCATTGATTGTACGCGTTCATCCAATGTGATTCGTTTAATTTCATTTCCCGCATTATTCAAAACAATTATTTGCCCTTCGGCCAAATACAAATTACCCAGACCGTCAGACACATTACTGTACTCACCACGTGTTATAAACTCATTCATATTTGAAAGCCTGCCCTTATCATCCACTTGAAAACGGTAGGTGATTTTTGGGTTTTCGTGAGTTACATAAATCGGTTCTTTCTGGTTTGGCGTAACTGCCATAAGTTGCACTGAGCGTCCGTTATCAAAAGTATTTGGAACTATAGTGACACCATCAGGGGCTACAAAGCATGTTGCGGCTAAACTTGTGGCCGCTTTTTCAAAATCATCCCTCCATCTATGGGTGGGATGTATAACACGTTGTACCTGCTTAACTTCCCGCGTTTTCACTAGTTTTAAAACCTTCATATCATCCACGGTATTCGGATTTATGGCATATGCCAGACTTGCCCAGCCTCCATTTCCCCAACCGCTATAATAAGGATTGTTATCTGGAAGCATTTCGATCGTTTCAGGCTGGCCGACATCCTCAAAGCCGGGTTGTGGATCGTAACGGCAGATGACAATCAAATTGTCCTGGGTATCTACAGCCAGCGAAATAGGCTTGTAAGGGTAATCGGCATATATGGATATTGTGTTGGTTTCAGCGGACCATTTGTATATGCGCTTCTGTTGGTTTTCGCAGAAGAAAACATTTCCTTGACTATCGGAAACGGCCCCAGTAGCGAACTCATAACCAAAGCCTAATTTCTCAGCATTACTGCCAGCATGTTCATTTCGGTTGGGTTTTTCATTTCCAAGGATCGTTACTCTGGCAAAATCGCCGGGATAAACGATCAGATTTTTATCCATGTCAAAAATGGTACGTTCGGGTAATTGCAGTACTTGTGTCCAGCTGCGCATATTGCGAAAATCGATGTTATAGCTATTGGAGACTTTTACGCCCCAAGGTCGTGGTGTTGTTACACGAATAACCCGGTACATCCAGAAATTGGCAAACATTAGGTCGTTGCAATTGTGAATATCGAGTGTTTGTGCATTTTTACCTTCTAGGCCCTCTTCCTCAAATTGAAAAGCATAGAAATTCCAGTTAGCTACATGATCAAAACGGGCTTCTTGACGCACATGATGTTCTAGAGACATGGCAAACACTTTTCCTGGGGTAGTGGTGTTGCTTATATAAAGACCGGCACTGGAATAGGTGTTTGCAGACCAGATATCCTTGAGTATACCGCCACCTTGGTTGGTGACCCAAAGGCTCCAATATTGACTATCCCAGGCGAGATCCATTCCTCGGGAATAAACCGGCTCTGAAGGACTGCTGATTTTTCGTTCTCGATGTCTTCGAGAATTAGGCTGTCCTGACTTTGCGATGTTACCGTGGCCTCCAAGGAATTTTACATCATTGATCATAGAATGCTCATTCGCCATCCATTTTAGTCCAACGGCACGGTAGTTATAGGCGCCCGTACCAATACCGATTCCATTGATCATATCATCGCCACCTTCCGATGATTCCAATACAGGAACGGGTGCTCCAAATCCGCTAAAATCGGCCTCACTTTCATCAATAATCACTTGTGTGGCATAGGGGTGCAGACCAATTAATTTTGATCCCTTGCCCAGTTTGATCGTTTCAGTGATCCGATACCAACCTGATGGAAAATAGACATTCTTGTGTTGTGATATCGCTGTTTTGATGGCCTTGGTGTCATCCGTTTTTCCATCACCTAAAGCTCCAAAATCTTTGACATTCACCCATGTTTTCATAGCAGGTAAATCAGGTATCACCTTATCCAACTTTTTGGGTGCAAGATCAATAGCCGCTATGTTTGCCATGGTTTTATATTTCGAATCGTCACCCATGTCATCCATTACCAATCCGTATACAAAATTTTTGACCTGGTACGTACTGCCTTTTCCATCTATACTTTTATCAGTCGATGCGAAGTACACCGGAACATCTACATTGCTACACGTTAGATTCCGTACGTTTATTTGGCTATCGGTTTCGTTTTCAACCCCGACAACGACACCTTTCTTCACATTTTCAAAAAGACAGTCTTCCATAAATAATCTGTCCGCAATACCTTTTTGAAGTTCAATGGCAACTGGTGTATCTTTTACGTGCATGGAAACAATGGTCATTCCGGTATTTCGGCTAATGATGGCTGCCTTTCGCTGGCCTTCGAAATAAAGATCGATCATCATCATGGGCCATCCGGGTGACGTACGGGCTGTAGTGATCCCATATGCACCACCATAGAAGTTCAGGTCCTCGATTTCATTTCCCAAGTCATGAATTCCGGCATACCCATCACCGATATGGAAATCGCAATGATTTACAAAACTATGCTGTGCAAAATGCGTGCGTAATGCAATTGCTTTTGGATTCCCTTGTTCGATTCTAAAATCGATGTTCGAAATGGCGCTATAGAAAGTGCCCGCAGAGGCATCTGATGGTACCTGACCTTCTTCTACCAAATTACTGGTAAACCAGAACATATAATTGTTCTCATCTTGATAACCGATAGTGCTTTCACCAAGAATAAATTCGGGACGGTTTTTTCCGTACCCTATTAGGCGTATTGCCTTTGGCACATAAATGGTTTTGCTGATAAGGTACTTCCCTTCAGGAATGAATAAAATGCCATAGTTCTTTTCCTTTTTTAGTTTGTTGATGGCGAGTTGCAAGGCATGGGATACATCGTGCTTGCCATTTGCCTTAATGCCAAATGCATCGGAGGTGAAATAAAATGCTTCCGTGTCGTCTGGCTTTTGGGTATAGACAGATTGGGCCTTTGCGGTAATGAGCGCTGAGAAAAGAGCTGCGCAGAGTAGTATGGTCGATTTCATATGAAATGGTTATAAATGCAATTGTACAAAAGCTATAAACAGGAACTCCTGTTTTGTAGTTGCCCATTTATCCATTGGACGTTAGGGGGCTTGATAGTAACCCCCAAACATTTTTATACGTATGCCATTATTTTTTGTCCTCAAATCCAGTTTCGGTAAGGACTTCCAATGTAACGGTATGGGCCTTGACCTCCTCTTTTGTGAACCATGCATCACGGAGTTCTTTTTTAGAGAATAATTGCAATTGATCCCCATAATGCGGTGAATCTTTTTGCGTGGCATTCCCATAGCTTAATAAGACCTTGGCATGTACCGCATCACCAAACTCGATGATACCGACCCAAGAATCTCCGCCACCAACGTACATATTGTTTTCATCGGCATTGCCGGGCCATGCAACACGAAAAACACCCATAGACCCATCAATGCCATTTGCCGGCAGGTTTTTCCCGTTATAGTTTATTCGGTAATAATCGCCCCAAGGTGTATCCAAACTGCCAAATTTCGTTTTAACTTCGATGGCTGCCTCCTCCAATAATTGCACGGCCCTTTTGGGGTCTGAAAAGCCATCTGGTGTCGTATTGGGCGCATCAATAGACCATTGCTTACTATAGTTCGATTCTTGGCTGACGTTGAATTTTCTTGCCCAATTATAAAATAGGATCATGCCTTTGCTATCTGCATCGGCCTCACGATCCCAACGTTCCAATACTATTTTGGCCTCCTTTGCTTTTTCTGAATCTGAAGCATCTACAGCCGCAAACAAATCATCCAGGATTCTATCTGCGAATTCCAACCGTGTTGAGAGTTTGTAATCAATCAATTCTTCAAACGTAATAGATTCATCTTCAAGTAACATTCTCGCCGAACGCTGTGGTCTAAATGCCATTCTTTGAGGAGCCATATAGCCTGGGTAGTCGTTAGGATTCAAGGTTATGGGTATGGTGCTTGTCCATGGTGGATCATTCGCATTTTGAAGCCACCCATTTATGGGGTTTTTTACTTTGGGAAGATCGGCATACGCGTGCACATCTGTCCATATGTCGGCCGATTTTCCACCGGGGATTATACGATCCCAGTAGGCCCAAGCATTTTCGGTGCGCTTGGGGACCAAACCATTGAAAAGATAGAAAATGTTCCCTGTTTTATCCGCATACATAATATTCCAAAATGGAATTTGCGCCATTTTCAATGCGGATTCGAATTCATCAAAATTGCTGCTGTTTATCATTCGCCACCATTGAAGAAGCATGTTGGGTCTGTCTAATCCGACCATGCGAATAGCCAATACTTTGTCTTCCTTTTGATTGACAACAGGACCATGTTGCGTTTTGAGCACTTGTATTTCTTGTTCTTTAAAGGTGCCATCTTCCTGTTTTACCTTGATTATTTTCCTTGAAGTTTCAAATTCCTTGACCTCGCCATCCAATACATAACCCCCATCTTTCAAAACTAACTCATAGGTGTCCGCATTGTCTATGGTGTTATCCGTGTGGCTCCAGCCTAGATGTTCGTTGAATCCAATAACAATTCCCGGCAAACCGACTAAATTACTTCCGTACATGTTATGACCATTCAAATATAAGTGTGATTCAAAAAACAGAAATTCCTGCCACCAAGGCAAATGGGGATTCTGAACCAGCATCGCATGTCCGGAAGCAGATCGTTTTGGGGCGATGGCATAGGTATTACTGCCCATGTCTGGCCATTGTTGAACCCTTCCCAAATCGTATCCCGCAATAAATCTTGTGAAAACAACATACATGCTATGCATGTTGATGTCTTTGGTGGTCAATGGCAGTACGATTTTATTTTTTTCATCAATGGCCTCTGGATGCGCCGATGCAAAGGCATTTAAACCATTGACAAAGGACGTATAAATCTGTTTTAGCTCAGGGTCTTGTTTTGTTTCCCAATCATCGGCCAATTCCCCGAACCCAAGCGTATGTATAAGGATGTCATTTTGAATTTTACTTTCACCCCAGTATTCGGCACTTTTCCCCCTAGAGTTACCATACAACTCTAAAATAAGGTTCGCGTGATTATGCATCTGAGACCACCCTTGCGCATAAAACAATTCTTCGATATTGTTTGCTGTAATGTGGGGAACACCCCAGGTATCCCAGGCAATTTCAGTTTTTTTATGTATGTCTTGCGCGTACGATATATGTACAAATGATATAAGGAATAGCGCAATGTAAAGTTGATTTTTCATACTTCGACGTTTACATGTTTTTCTGTTTATGTTACATAAAGGCGAACGGCTTGCCTATGTTGGGATAGGGATTTCAACACGGCAAGATTTCGAAATACTATCATTTTTAAGTATTGCTACCATCTGTATGGTAGCTCTTACATCAATTCCTTCATATACTTTTTGATATTGGGGTCCTCATAGATTTGCTGAACCGCCTCTGTATACAATTTAGTAAACCGCTCATTTTTTACAAGAGTACCAAAAAGGGATTCTTGTCTTATAAAGGCCAATGGGTCGGTTGTGGTCTGTTTGGCCGCTTCATGGAGTTCGGTGCCCATGGCATCGCTGATTTCGATGGGATGCCCATGTCTATCCATCCCTTTATCACTGTAATAGCACCAGGCCGCAATCACCAATGTTGCAAACTTGATACTTCCACCAGTTGCTATATTCTCATGTATTGTGGCAATTAAAAATTTGGGCAATTTAGCGGAGCTTTCCGAACAGATACGGTTGACGCTGTCCTTGATATTGGGATTGGCAAAACGCTGTAACAAAGTGTCTTTGTAGTCATCCAAGTCAATGCCTTCAATGTCCCCTAAAATAGGCGTCGCTTCTGTGTCCATAAAGGCACGTAAATACGTGACGAAGGTTTCATCTTCCATACAGGCATTTATGGTAGGGTGTCCATGTAGTACTCCCAAAAGGCCTAAGACGGAATGCCCGGCATTGAGCAGTCGTAGTTTCATTTTCTCATAGGGTCCCACATCGGGTACGAACTGTACGCCAACTTTTTCAAAAGCGGGCCGCCCGTTCGAAAATTTATCTTCTACCACCCATTGTATAAAGGGTTCACAGGTAACGGGCCAGGCATCTATTACGCCAAAATCTTGTGCTAAGGTCTCGATATCCGCTGGAGTGGTTACCGGGGTAATACGGTCTACCATACTATTGGGGAACCGCACTTCTTGGGCGATCCATGTTGCCAAGGGAGGGTTTTGCACTTCGGCAAAGGTGAGTAGCATCTTACGCGCCATATCGCCATTGTGTTCGATATTGTCGCAAATTAAAATGGTAAAAGCAGGAAGCCCGTTATCGCGACGTCGTTGTAAGGCAGCGGTTAGGAAACCATATACGGTTCTCGGGTCATTGGGGTGTCGTAGTTCATGTTGTATATCAGGGTTGTCAAAATTGAATTCCCCCGTTGTGGGGTTAAAATTATATCCGCCTTCGGTAATCGTAAGCGAAACGATTCTGGTATCGGCATCTGCCATACGGGCGATTACGGGTTCGGGGTCTGTGACTCCCATTTTAAAATCGACGATGGACCCAATGACTTCGGGTTCAATTTTTCCGTCGGGGTGTTTGACCATCAGCGTATACAGGTGGTCTTGCTTCTTGAAAATATCGTGCAGTTTTGCATCCGCTTCGCGCAGGCCTATACCGCAGATGCCCCAGTCGGAAGCTTCGCCCAACTGCCGGAGTTGTTGTAAATAGTACGCTTCATGAGCACGGTGAAATCCGCCGACGCCGATATGCACGATTCCAATTTTATTGTCCGCACGGTTGTAGGTCGGAACGGGCAAACCGTTCTTTAATGCTGCTAAATTCTGTTGTTGTAGTTGTATTGGTGTTTTCATGACTGTATTGCTGTTTTTGATTTTCCGCGGAGTAGCGCCCAATAGGCTAGCACAAAATAAATGATGGTACAAATGAAGGCATAGGTGTAAAAGAGTTCCCGATTTTCGATATAATCCGTTTCTGAAATACTAGCGAACATAACATTACTAGCTAGCACTAAGGTGGCGACCAAAGCGGCAATCGCAATAAATTTCAATCCTTTGGATAAAGATGAAACATCCTTTGTAACTGGCGGTTCATTTTCTGCTTGCACTGCCTGAAAGCGCTCTATCGCTTCTTTTCGTACTTCTTCTTCCTTCTCTTCCTCTGGGTAGTTCTGCTTCGCCCCGTAGCGGGATGCGAGCAGGGTATATACCAAGATGGTAAAAAACCAGGTTGGGATAAACAGGTAATAGAAAGAAATCACATTCAAGGCATTCAATCCAAAACCGAATACCAAGCCCAAGCCCCAAGAGGCAACGGCAGGCATACTAAAGGTAAGCTTGCGGTATGAAGACCAGTAGCGCGTAAAACCAATTCTAGGAAAAATCTGATGTTCGGTGAACACAATCGCCCCCACAGGAACCACCAGCAAACCGGCATAGGTCAGTAGTGGCAGTATTTGTGAAAACACAAAGGGGAAACAGGCGATGGCAACGGTGACCATACCAACGATAATCGTCGTTTTTTTTCTGGAATGATTGAAGAAAATCGCCTGAGCGGCTAAGCCTGCTCTGTATAAATTGGTGATGGCGGTCGTCCAACCTGCAACGATCACAATCACAAACCCCGACCAGCCTAGTGCGTAATAGGCCACATCGCCCGGGTCGAGTTCCACGATGGATTTTCCTAAGATGACCGCGGCACCTGCGCCCATGATTCCGGCAGCGATCCATGCCACATAATGCCCGAACATCATACCGGTACTCGTGGCATAGCCGTACGATTTCTTTTTTGCAAAACGCAAGAGGGCCATATCGATCAATCCGAAATGGGTGATGGTATTGGCCGCCCAACCAAAGCCGATGACTTCGACCAATCCGATGCCAGGTTTTCCGTCGCTATTGATGCCTGTCCAGATACTCTGGTCGCCTAGGGTCATAAAATCGGCCCATCCTCCAGGTAAGGTTTTATCCAACACATCCAATGATAAAGCTGGTAAGAGTACCATAGCACCACTTGTAAACATGACAAAGAGCCAAGGCGCACAGATGCCTGAAAATTCAGAAACCGCATTAAAACCATAGAGGGCAATAAAAACCACAAAGATCCCCACGGCCAAAACAATTAAAACAAACCAAGCGTTGGTAGGGTACCAATTGAGTTGCGCAGGAATATCAAAGGCAAAACGTACCGCCGTCGCGGAGACCGTGATCATCGCCGCAGAAATCACCGAAAAGATGATGACATTGGCCCAATTGTAAAGCTTGGTCATCGAATCACCCGCAATCTTATGTAGATAGGTATAGAGACTCAGGCGGGTATCGACGGCAATAGGGGAGGTGATGAACCGCCAACTAAGTACGGCCAAGATATTGCCAATCAATAGCCCTAGCATGATATCCATAGTCTTGGCTCCCAACGCTACAAAGGTCGCCCCGATGACAAACTCGGTCGCTGCTACATGCTCGGCGGCATATAGTCCGGCAAAATGCGTCCAATCATGTAATTTATGTTTCGCAACGGGCAGTTGTTCTTCTTCAAGGTTTTCAAACTGCTGAAACGCTTTATTAGATGTATCCATATTTTAGGTTGGTGATTGTATTCGGTTTGTTGAAGGTTATTGTTTTGGTATTTATTCCCATTATAATCGTGTTGCGGATGCCGTCTACGACGCCGTGGACGCATTGGCGCGTTGGCAAACTGGAATTTTCCGCCCAGGACCAAGCATTGCATAAATGTAAGGATTTTTAACCTGCCACACCATAGGTGTAGTTAGAAAATCAATGCCTTATAGGTTACCTATTGTTAGGTTTACATGCCGAAGGCATGCAACGCAGAAAGGCAACCTGTCCACCATTGGCGGATTACTTATTTACCATGGTGTGTACTGCCTTTTATTTTCAGTCACAACAGCAGATTTTATCGCTTTTGGCCTTTTCAAAACATTCTTTTCCTTCTTTAAAAGCAAAGTAGGATAGCCCAAGTGTTCCGATACTGTCGATATATGGAATTCCAAGCAATTCATAAATTCCACTACTCACCAATAAAATGATTGACATATATACGCAAACCATGGTACAATTGGCATCGGCTAAAATCGGGGCAGAATGCAGTTGATTACCAACTTTTCTTTTCCAAACAACCAAGATCCACATTATTAGGATCGAAATTGTTGAAATCACCACGCCCCAAAAGGTGGTTAGTGGTTTGTGTCCTGTCCAAATGGTATAAATACTTGTAATCACAAGTCCAAAAACCAAAATGTAAAATGCAATGCCCGTAATTTTTAAAGCCGTTCGTTCAAAATCATCTCGTTTGCTGTTCGGGTTATTCTGGATTCGCAGAATCATATGGGCTATTCCAAGTCCCGATATAACTTCTATAAAACTGTCCGAACCAAAACCAAAAAGAGCCAGGCTTTCATCTTCGAATCCGAGATATGTTGAAATCAATCCTTCGGCAATGTTGTAGATTATCGTAAACAAAGCCAGTCCAAAAGCAATTTTGTACAATTTTTTAGTAGCTGACATTACATCGTTTTCATTTCATTTTTCAGGTTGCCCACAACGGTCTCGGTTTTGGCAACGCTGCGTTATGTTCGCCGTTTGCGTTAGTCCCGAAGTCTCGGGAGGCGGGTTCGCGCGTTATCATTTTTTCCTCCCAAGATCAGGCCATTGCTTAAAGTTAAGGAATTAAGGCCTGCGCCGCCGCTGGGGATTAATTATACACCTTTGTATTTGTAGTACATAGGTATTAGTTTGGTTTATAAATTGCACCGGTTGCAAAGTCAACAATCAACCCAGGTGCAAAAAGAATTATATCGGCAATAAGGGCAACAACCCTTACTTCTCTTTGTTGTT
>NZ_JBATHS010000187.1:0-4516 GCF_049667165.1 Maribacter sp. | reverse complement strand
TTACCGAAACTTTAGTTCCCAATCCGGTTTTAGCCCTTTTTAACAAAGCCGCAAGTATTCCTTGGGCCAAATGCGCACCGGCCAATATGTCAACAATTGCCAAGCCGACTGGTACAGGGCCATCTGTATTCTTGCCATTCAACCAAGTTAAACCCGATAATGACTGTACTAAAAGATCTTGTCCTGGTTTCCTTTTCCATGGGCCTTCGGTTCCATAGCCCGAAATTTCCCCATAAACGATGTTCGGATTTATTTTTTGAATCGTCTTATAATCAAATCCCAAGCGCTCAATTACGCCTGGTCTAAAATTATGGACCATCACATCTGCCCGTTCTATGAGTTTTAAGACCCGTTGTTTATCTTCCTCGTTTTTCAAGTCGGCTTCAAAACTTTCCTTGTTCCTATTAATGGCTCTAAAGATGGAAGATTCCCCGTTTAAACTAACATTTGAAACGTACAACTGGCGGCAAATATCACCAAGTACCGGTCGTTCTACCTTGATTACCCGGGCGCCTAAATCGGCCAATCGTAATGTGGCCGAAGGGGCGGATAAAAATTGGCTTAAATCTATAATCAATATGTCTTTCAATGGTTTCATAAGTGCAATGATATCATAGATTTATAAATTGAATTCTTTGATCAAGTCCTCTGTATGCTGTCCAACCCTTGGTGCTGGTCGCGAGGCAAAAATTCGCCCATCATCCAAGCGAATGGGACAACGGGTCGTATGGACTTCTTCCCCTGAGAGCAAGGGTAATTTCTGGTCCATTTTCAAAACCTGATACGCTTCATGGCTCAACAATGTTTTGTAATCAAATACATTGGAGCACCAAATACCTTCAGCCTCTAAAATAGAGAGCCATTCTTGGGAATTTTTTTCAATCAGGAATGATCTTAAAATAGCCATTATCTCATCCCTTTGGGTAAACCAAGAGTTCGAATCTGTAAATACATTCAATGCCGGACAACCCAAAACATTCCCTAAGGTCAGCACCGATCCCATGGCTAAGGAAATATAACCGTCCTTTGTTTTATAGACGCCATAAGGAGCCCCAAGATATGCATGTGCCGAACCCTGTTCAGCCCTTTGAGGTTTTTGATGCCCATCGTTCAAATAGGTGGTGATCACTTCAAATTGAAAATCCAATGTAGATTCCAGCAAACTAACCTCAACAAGTGCACCTTTCTTGGTTTTTTCACGTTTCAAAAGACTTGCTAAAATACCTTGCGCCAAATGTGTTCCCGTAATTATATCCGAAATCGCCGCCCCAACAGGTACAGGATCGTCGTTCTTGTTTCCCGTTAAATTCGCAAATCCAGACATGGACTGTACCAAGAGATCCTGCCCTGGTTTTTTTGCCCAAGGCCCCTCAGTACCATAACCGGTAACCGTGGCATAGACCAATTTGGGGTTTATTGATTGAACCGTGGCATAGTCCAATCCAATCTTTTCCATAACGCCTGGCCGAAAATTATGGGTCATTACATCTGCTTGTCCGATCAGTTTTTTTATCCGTTCCAGATCTTCTGGATCTTTCAGATCGGCCGCGTAGGATTCCTTATTTCTGTTTACCGTATGAAAAACGAGACTACTACCGTCAAGAAATAAGTTCTTCAACGCAATCTGCCTTCCTGCCTCCCCGTGAATTGGACGCTCTATTTTAATGACCCTAGCTCCCAAATCCGCTAATTTCAATCCAGCGGATGGCCCTGCCATAAACTGGGCGAATTCAAGTACAAGTATGCCTTCAAGTGGTTTCATAATTTCTATTTGTCCAGTGATTTTATATATAAGGTATTTAATTTGTCCAGCAGGATTTTCTCACTACCCCCATTCATTAAATAGTCCCTGATTGGAGCACCGGCCCTGTCCTGAAAATACATGTGCCCATTATAACGCGGTCGAAGAAAGGCCCTATCCAAGGTTGGCAATGTGTTTTTAAAGAAATCTGCAGTAAGGCTATTAGTATGCGCATCGATCCAAGCTTTTCTGTGTCCAGGTTGCCCTCCGCCATCAAAAAAGACCGTTTTTTGACAGGCCTCTGAGCCTACATATTCAACATATTGTATTGCGGTTTCCAATTCTTTGGTGTCTGCTGAAATTGCCAACCCTGTTCCGCCAAGCGTTGATATGGCCTTACCCAATCCTTTGATATCAACCATGTCATGAAAATGCAAAAGTTTTCTGGCATACCCTTTTCGACTATAGTTGGAATAGCCGTATGCCCAAGGGCAATAGGCATATTTATCTGTCAAGGTCATCGCCTCATAGATTTGAATGGGATTCCAATCAAAGATTTTTGGGTCCATTTCAAGGGCCAATTCCCTCAGCAATTGTAAGGCTTTGATACCTATTTCTTCACTAACAACTTGTTCCTTGGTAGTACATACATCCTCACCCAAGGTGCAGCACATCATGTAGAAATTCATCAAGGTATCCTGGGGAATACCTGGCATGACGACCAATCCCTGCTTTGCCAGGTGCAAGAGTTCATTATAAGTTTCAGGTAATTTCAATCCCTTTTCTTTAAAGATATCCGGTCTACTGGAGGCAACCGGAGTGGCAGCATCAACGGCCAATGCATATTGGTGTCCGTTGGAAGTATAACTTTCATGCGAACGACCCACTGTATTTTCTGCTAAATCCGCCATAAATTCTTTGGACAGGTATTCATCCAATGGTAGAATAACGTTTGTCTTACCTGCAAAACCGGCCCAAGGGTGATCAATGATCAATAAATCGAAACGTTTGGCCAATTTATCAATGGGTTCATCAGCAAAGGCTTGCAACGACCTCTTTTCCCATGCAATGTCAACATTGGGGTGCAACTCACAGAACCGTTGTGCGGTGGCAACCATTGACGTGAAACCCCGACTGTGGTTCCACGTTATTCCTTTTAATTCTATTCTTTTAGTGTTCATAGTTGAATTCTTGATTTAAAGACTTGATGATATGTCAGTGCCTAATTTGCTTCCGTATGCCATAATGATGAATGAGATGACCAAGGTGATAAGCGCTATGATCAATGTAAGATTGGTTCGTCTGGATACTTGTTTCCATTCTTTCATCACGATCCCCACGATATAGCTGAAAAATATCAGCATGGACATGTGCAATACCCAACTCGCAAATTTGTAGGCTCCCATTTGTACATGACCGATTCCATAAAAGAAAAATTGTCCGTACCATAGTGCCCCGCTAAGTATGGACATGCCCAAGTTGAGGTAAAAATGCTTTTTCCCAATGCTTTTGACATCAATGATTTCCTTGAGTGTTCCTTTCTTGATTCCTACGACTGTAAACCAGATAAAATTGGTAATGAACGCACCACCGGTTGAAAGTATCAGGTTTGCATTACCTTCAAAATTACCGGCCCCATAGGTTCCGGCAATTTCTGCCACGGGGGCCCCAACTTCAAGTGAAATGCCAAAAACGGCTGATAGTACTCCGGCAATTAGGGTCAGTGTCAACCCTTTCTTCATGTTAAAGGTCAAGGGCTCTGCCGAGTTAGCGTTACTTTTCTTCAGATCTTTCTCTTTTCTATAACCGGCAACACCACAGGCAATGATTCCCAAAAGCGCGAGACCCATTCCGAAAAAGATGGTATAACCTCCCGGGCCGTTGAATTTTTGTGAGAGTTCCCCGTGCATAATTAGGGGCACAATCGTACCCAAAATCGCAGATATTCCTATTGAAATCGTATAGGTAAGGGAGTAACCTATATGTCGTATGGCGAAACCAAAACACATGCCCCCAAATCCGTAAATGGCACCTAAAAGGGTTGCGTTTATCAACACATCCGAGGAAGCATCGCGAAATACATCCATTAAGTTGGGAACCGTTAAAAACCCAATCAAAAAGGGGAATATAAACCAGGCAAACGACGCTTGTACCAGCCAGTATGAATCCCAGGACCATTTTTTCACTTTTTGGTACGGTACATAACAGGTAGAGGCTGCAACGCCACCTATTGCGTGAATTAAAGTACCAAGTAAGGGATTCGCCATATATATTGATTTATAAATTCATATACAAATATGATTTTTATATATGAATATTCAAAATATTTGAATACCTTTTTACCGAAAAGTATTTACACTATTTTTGACCATGGCTGAAACAGTAGCAACCAAGTATAATGCACCTGCGTTGGATAAAGGTTTGGATATCTTGGAACATTTGTCCGACGTAGGGGTTCCCCTATCACAAGCCGAAATCGCGCAAGGCATAGATAGAACCCCTAGTGAGATTTACAGAATGCTTATTTGCTTGGAAGAGCGAGGGTATTTGCTCAGGGGAAGTAATGCAGGAAAATATAGACTCTCACTAAAAATGTACAGTTTGTCGCACAGACATACTCCTTTTGATGAGCTCAAACGTGTGGCGCATTACCCGATGCAGGAATTATCGGAAACTACAAGGCAATCTTGTCATCTGAGTATTCTGGACAATGATCGATTATTGATCATTGCCCAGACCAGAAGCCCAAGTGCGGTATCATTATCAATTGAAGAA
>NZ_JBATHS010000186.1:0-1735 GCF_049667165.1 Maribacter sp. | reverse complement strand
ACAATGTGCTGCCTCTGCCAAAATCTATAACGCCTAATCGAATAAAAGAAAACTTTGAGGTTTTTGATTTTGAAATTTCAGAATCCGATATGATGCTAATTAATCAAATGGATAATTTTGGAAGTTCAGGATTAAATCCAGATACTGTTATTTTTTAACTTCTATTTAAGTCAAATAAAAAAGGCAAGCTACCTACATCACACCGCTACGACCTAATACCCTTGCTGCGTTCCCACCCTGGGGGATTCTACAGGAGCTGGTCGTGTAGGACTTGCCGCGCGCAAATATACAATCTTTTATACCAAAAAATAAACCAATTTTATACCATTTAGATCATAAAACAAAGAAGTCATTGTCTACCAATGATTTAAGGTGAAGATCCATATGATCTAATACGCCAAATACGATGGGGCTTATCAATTCAGTCCCAAAACACCCATTTCAATCATTGGGATAAAAATATCGTATGCAATAATGGTCGAGAAGATTTACCATACCTTCGAAAAGTATCCCTTGTGGAGCGTGTTGAACATCGTAATTTCGTCACTAATTATTTCCCAAAAAAACCTACTTTTGGTAGCTTTGCACGCTTAGAACAAAACGCATATATGAGTTTAAAAAAGACACTATTTGACAAGGTATGGGATTCCCATGTGGTACAACATATCGATAATGGCCCTGACGTACTCTTTATTGACAGGCACATGGTACATGAAGTTACAAGTCCCGTAGCCTTCTTGGGCATAAAAAGCCGTGGAATCAAGGTTTTACATCCTGAGAAAACATTTGCTACAGCCGACCACAACACCCCAACCATAAACCAACATTTACCCGTTGAAGATCCTCTTTCTGCCAATCAATTGAAAGCTTTGGAAGAGAATTCAGCGGCATACGGAATTTCATATTGGGGATTGGGCCATGAGAAAAATGGCATTGTTCATGTAGTAGGTCCGGAATATGGGATTACCCAACCCGGGGCCACCATTGTATGTGGCGATTCACATACCTCTACCCATGGTGCCTTTGGCGCCATTGCCTTCGGCATAGGAACTTCCGAAGTGGAAATGGTTTTGGCCACACAATGTATCATGCAGACCAAGCCGAAAAGTATGCGCATCAATGTTGAGGGTTCGTTGAACCTTGGGGTAACCCCAAAAGATGTTGCCCTATACATCATTTCGCAGCTTTCCACCTCGGGTGCAACGGGCTATTTTGTGGAATATGCCGGACAGGTATTTAGGGATATGACCATGGAAGGACGAATGACCGTATGTAATCTCAGCATAGAAATGGGGGCTCGCGGAGGTATGATCGCTCCAGATGAAAAAACCTTTGCCTATGTCAAAGGACGGGAATTTTCCCCTAAAGGTGCTGCTTTAGATAAGGCCATGCACTATTGGGAAACCCTTTTTACCGATGAGGGGGCCCAATTCGATAAGGAAATCACTTTTGATGCCTCGAACATTGAACCCATGATCACTTACGGAACGAATCCTGGGATGGGTATCGGAATTTCAAATACTATTCCTACAGCAGATGCTGTGGACGGTGGAGCGTCAACCTACCAAAAATCACTGATGTACATGAATTTTCAAGAAGGGGAAAGTATGATGGGAAAACCCATCGATTTTGTTTTCCTTGGAAGTTGTACAAACGGTAGAATCGAGGATTTTAGGGCATTTACGTCTATTGTAAAAGGAAGGAAAAAGGCGGACAATGTAACAGCATGGTTGGT
>NZ_JBATHS010000185.1:0-5965 GCF_049667165.1 Maribacter sp. | reverse complement strand
ACCTAGCCAACTCATGGAATATTTGGATTTTGAACTTCCTATAAAAGAGCTTGAAGATCAGCTGGATAAGTGTATGATCATCGGTGAGGAGAGCGATGTCGACGTCACGGAAACCTGTAAGCAGATCGAACAGAAATTGATTGAAATGCGAAAGGATATTTACAAAAACCTTACCGCTTGGCAACGCGTTCAGCTTTCCAGACATCCGAATAGGCCCTATACCTTGGATTATATCAAGGCAATCTGTGGGGATACTTTTTTGGAACTTCATGGGGATCGCACGGTAAAGGATGATAAGGCCATGATCGGTGGCTTGGGTAAGATCGGAGACCAAAGCTATATGTTCATTGGGCAACAGAAGGGGTACAATACCAAGACGCGACAATACCGCAACTTTGGTATGGCCAATCCTGAAGGGTATAGAAAGGCATTGCGCCTTATGAAATCTGCTGAAAAGTTCGGTATTCCTGTGGTATGTTTTATCGATACGCCAGGAGCTTATCCGGGGATAGAGGCAGAAGAGCGGGGACAAGGCGAAGCCATAGCCAGGAACATTCTGGAAATGACACGGTTAAAAGTACCCATTATCGTTACCATTATCGGGGAAGGTGCTTCAGGAGGTGCTTTGGGCATTGGCGTAGGAGACCGTGTTTTAATGTTGGAGAATACCTGGTATTCGGTGATTTCACCCGAATCATGCTCCTCCATTTTATGGCGGAGTTGGGAATACAAGGAACAAGCGGCCGAGGAATTGAAACTTACGGCCCCTGATATGAAAAAGTTGAAACTGATCGATGAAATAGTGCGCGAACCTGCGGGAGGTGCCCATAGGAACCGGGAGAAGACTTTTGAAATCGTAAAGAACAAAATAACTTCACATTTTGAGGAGTTGGAAAAGTTATCACCAAAGGAACTGGTGTCCTTGCGAATGGAAAAATATCTGAATATGGGCGTTTTCAATGGCTAGTCCTCATTTTTAGTACCGTTCATAAACCATAGCTGTTTTCCTTCCCGACTTTTTTCTGTTATCAACAGTTTTCGTAACTTATCAACAGGTAAATTGTTAATGAACCGTTGAAATAGTTCACCCCTAAACCTATGTTAACTTAAGGTTAATTACATATTTTCGCATTCATGGAGAAACCCAAGCCACTTATTGGCCATAAGATAGACAAAACCACTATTATCAACTTGGAGAGAGGTAAAATACCTCCTCAAGCAGTTGATTTAGAGGAAGTTGTGCTTGGGGCTATGATGATTGACAAAAAAGGGGTCGACGAAGTAATAGATATCTTACATCCCGAAGTTTTTTATAAAGACGCCCATCGCTTCATCTATGAAGCCATTTTCAAACTCTTCGAAACCTCAGAACCGGTTGATTTATTAACCGTTTCTTCCCAATTAAAGAAAGATGGTAAATTAGAGTTGGTCGGCGGTGACTTTTACCTGATAAAACTCACCCAAAAAGTAGCTTCTTCCGCCCATATCGAGTTTCATGCCCGGATCATTCTACAAAAGTATATACAGCGCAGTCTGATAAAGATCTCGAGTGAGATCATCGAGGATGCCTATGATGATGGCACCGATGTTTTTGACTTGTTGGATGAAGCGGAATCCAAATTATACGATGTTACCCAGGGCAATTTAAAACGCTCTGCCGAAACCGCACAGAATTTGGTGATCCAGGCCAAAAAAAGAATTGAGGAAATTGCCAATAAGGAGGGCTTGAGTGGCATACCGTCAGGTTTTGATAAATTGGACAAACTTACTTCTGGGTGGCAACCAAGTGACTTGATTATCGTGGCGGCCCGTCCGGGTATGGGTAAGACGGCCTTGACGCTGTCCATGGCACGTAATATTGCCGTAAATTCCAATATACCGGTGGCGTTCTTTTCACTCGAAATGTCTTCCGTACAGTTGATCACCAGATTAATTTCTTCCGAAACAGGCCTCTCCTCAGAAAAGTTGCGTACAGGAAGGTTGGAAAAGCATGAATGGGAGCAACTGAATGTCAAGGTCAAGACCCTCGAAAAAGCGCCCTTATTTATCGATGATACCCCGTCCTTATCCATTTTTGACCTAAGGGCCAAGGCAAGGCGTTTGGCTTCCCAACACGGCATTAAAATGGTCATCATCGATTATTTACAATTGATGACCGCAGGGGGTAGTCAAAAAGGCGGGAATCGTGAACAGGAAATTTCCACGATTTCGAGGAACCTCAAAGCCTTGGCGAAAGAACTCAATCTTCCGGTCATTGCATTATCGCAGTTATCCAGGGCCGTGGAAACCAGAGGGGGCAGTAAACGTCCTATTCTGTCAGACCTCAGGGAATCGGGGGCTATTGAACAGGATGCCGATATAGTTTCCTTTATTTATAGACCCGAATATTACAAGATAGAGGAGTGGGATGATGAAGAACGCACACCCACCCAAGGGCAAGCCGAGTTCATTGTCGCCAAACACAGAAATGGTGGATTGGATAATATTAGGTTAAAGTTCATTGGTCAACTGGGTAAATTTGATAATTTAGATGATTTCGATTCGCCTTTTGAGTTTCAATCAAAAATGAACGCAGCGGACGAAAACCCATTTTTGACCAAAAACCTGCCCAATGCCGATGAGGCTTTTGGTAGTTCAATGAATGATGACTTTAATCCCGATGAAAACGACGTACCTTTTTAGCTTCTTTAGGAGTCTTTTCCCCAGCAAGGGGAGGAAAGGTCTTTTCATAACGCTTGTTCTAATCTTGTTTTCCTATACACTATCGGCCTCCTCCATTTTAATTCCCATGGATGCGGAGAGCCAAGAAAACCACTTAAAGGCCTATGGAATTACCTTTTGGGTACTCACCAAGCAGCAAAAGGTGCAATGGTTGTTGAACTATAGAGGGGGATCCTTTTTATTGCCCGATGGGGAGAACATTCGTAGGGAATGCCAAATTCGTGGGGTCTCTTTTGAAATTCTTTCTGATAATCAGGCCCAACATATATTGGATGAGATTGGCAGTCCGTCACAAAATCAAGAAGCCGTTATTCTTGAAAAGGCCCCAAAAATAGCAGTCTACTCACCAAAAACCAATCAACCATGGGATGATGCCGTGACCATGGCATTGACCTATGCAGAAATCCCATATATGACGGTTTATGATGAGGAAGTACTAGGTGATAAATTGGTATTGTACGATTGGCTGCACCTTCACCATGAGGATTTTACGGGGCAATTCGGTAAATTTTATGGTGCCTATAGGGCCGCGCCTTGGTATATTGCAGGGAAAAAGGAGGCCGAAGACCTTGCTTCAAAATTGGGCTACACCAAGGTTTCCGAGGAAAAAAGGGATGTTGCCTTGAAAATCAGGAATTTTGTGATAGGGGGTGGTTTTATGTTCGCGATGTGTTCCGCTACGGATAGCTTTGATATCGCCCTGGCGGCGGATGGGGTTGATATTTGTGAACCCATGTTCGACAATGACCCTTCGGATCCCAACTACCAAAGTAGGTTGGATTACGATAAAACGTTCGCCTTTACGAATTTCATCTTGGAACGAAACCCATTGCAATATGAATTTTCCTCCATTGATATGACCAATAAAAGGGGGGAGGTTCCCAAGGAATCAGATTATTTTACCTTGATGGATTTTTCGGCCAAATGGGATCCGGTACCCACGATGTTATGTCAGAACCATACAGCATTGGTAAAAGGGTTTATGGGGCAGACCACGGCCTTTACCAGAAATGAGATCAAACCTACGGTTTTGGTGTTGGGTGAAAATAAGATCAATGGTGAGGCGCGTTATATTCATGGTATAAAGGGAAAGGGATTCTTCACCTTTTATGGGGGGCATGACCCTGAGGATTATCAACATCGCGTAGGAGACCCAAAAACGGAACTCGAATTGCATCCTAACTCCCCAGGATATCGCCTGATCCTGAACAATGTCTTATTTCCGGCCGCACGGAAAAAGAAGCAAAAGACGTAGTCCCTAGATAACCATTGGCTAAGGCTGCAATTGTAGGCAGAGGGAAAATCATAAACTACAAGCCATCACCTACGAACTTGAACGCAACAACTTCTCCAATATCCGTTCTACCCCAAAATCGTCATTGCTTCCCGTCTGGTATTTGGCGACTTTCTTGACATTCGGATGCGCGTTGGCCATGGCATAGCTGTACTTGCCCAAAGCAAGCATTTCCAAGTCATTGTTATAATCCCCAAAAACCATGGTCTCTTCGGGCTTAATTTGATAAAGCGATTGTAGTTTTTGCAAGGCATATCCCTTATGGGCATTGACGCTCGATATATCGACCCAGTTCTCCCCAGATACCTTTACCTTGAGGTCACCCTCCAAATGTTTTACCGCTGGGTAAATAAAGCGTTCAGAACTTTCAAAATGGTAGATGGCGACCTTCAAAATTTCAGCATCGACTTGACTCAGGTCCTCGACGATCTCAAAGGCCGAATAATACTGTTTCAACAGATCGGCAAATGTATCCGAATCGCCTGTAAGAAAGGCATTTTGTTTCCCACAAAGCACGGGGTGTATGTTTTCAACCGAATCTAGAACGGTCAAGACCTTATTTCGTTGGTCTTTCGGAAGCTGGGTCGACAGAAGTTCCACCTCTTTACGCATCACATACCCTCCATTTTCGGCCACAACCACAATATCGTCCTTGATGGTATACAATTTGTCAAGAATACTGTTGTATTGTCGTCCACTGGCAGCCACAAAGAGGATACCCCGTTTTTTCAATTCATTGAATAATTCAAAAAAGCGATCGCTGACCTCGTGGTTCGAATTAAGCAAGGTGCCATCCATATCGGTGACCACCATTTTTACCTGTGAAAAATCCATCTTTGGAATTTATAAGATGCAAAGGTATTTGTTCAAATCAAATAATAAGAAATATATGTATAAAGTTTATATTACGTGGAGTTACTAAAGCGATCCATACCCATGAAATTTTATCAAAAGGAAATCCGGACAAGACCTTTCCCAAGGGGATATCATTTGATTACCCCAGACGTGTTGCGTAGTATGCCCGATATCAAGAACATTGAACAAGGAATACTGCAGGTATTTATCAAGCATACCTCGGCGAGTCTCACCATCAATGAAAACGCCGACCCTTCGGTACGGGTAGATTTTGAAAGCCACATGAATGTGGTGGTACCTGAGAATGCCCCCTATTATATACATACCTACGAGGGTTCCGATGATATGCCCGCCCATATTAAATCTTCCTTATTGGGGGCCTCGGTGCAAATTCCCATTACCAAGGGACAATTGAATCTGGGAATTTGGCAAGGCATTTATTTATGTGAGCATCGCAATACTGCTTCGGGAAGAAATTTGGTGATTACGGCTTTTGGTCAATAAACCAAGCTTTACGTGTGTCAAGGCCATTGTTTTACCACCTTTTTTTGTATTTTTTTTACCCAATCCTTATACATTTTTGCGGAAGGATGTAAACTATCGGATGCAATCAGCGCCTTATTCCACGCTGCTTGTTGTGATGATTTGGTGATATCGATAAACAGAATACCGCTTTTTTCAGCCGTTTCTTCAAGGATTGCATTATACCGAAGCAGTTCTTGACGTATTTTATCCTTGTCCTTGAATTTGGCGAACGGGGTTACGCTCCAATCAGGTATAGATAGTACAAAAACCCTTGAAGTATCGTTTCCGGCAAGGGATATGCTTTTCTGTAGCAGTTTGTTAAACTGATCCTTGAACTGATCAATGTCCAAGTCTCGATATTGATTGTTCACGCCAATGAGTAGGGAGACTAGATCATATTCGGATTCTAAAGTTGCGCTTTAGATCTCGCTAAGCAATTTGTCGGTGGTCCATCCTTCGCCGGCTAGGATGGTCGGAGGGTTTAGTAATATACCTTTTTTGGCTATGAGCTGTACGAATTGCTCGGGCCAACTATGTTGGGGCAGTTCACTGGTGCCAACGGTATAACTA
>NZ_JBATHS010000184.1:0-3513 GCF_049667165.1 Maribacter sp. | reverse complement strand
CACATAAAATAGAGGTTAATGATGCAAAAGTATGGTATGGCGATTTTGAAGCTATTAAGGGTATCGACATGACCATTAAGGCAAATACGGTAACCGCCTTTATTGGCCCTTCTGGATGTGGCAAATCTACTTTTCTTCGCCTCTTCAACAGAATGAACGATTATGTTGATAACTTTAAGATGGAAGGCAAGATCAAAATTGATGGAAACAACATTTACAAAAAAAAGGTGAATGTCGAGGAGCTTCGCAAAGAAGTCGGGATGGTTTTTCAAAAACCAAATCCTTTTCCAAAATCTATTTTTGAAAATGTTGCTTACGGATTAAAAATCCAAGGCATCAAGGATAAAAAATTCATCAATGAGCGCGTAGAAAAGGCGTTACGGCAAGCGGACCTGTGGGATGAGGTAAAGAACGACCTTAAAAAATCTGGATTGGCCTTATCAGGAGGTCAACAACAGCGTTTGTGTATTGCCAGAACCTTGGCGGTCGAACCATCGATCATTTTAATGGATGAACCCACTTCGGCCTTGGACCCTATTTCCACAGCAAAGATAGAACAACTTATTTTTGAACTTAAAAAGAAATATACCATAGTCATCGTTACGCACAATATGCAACAGGCCAGTAGAATCAGTGATTATACCGCATTCTTTTATCTGGGCGAGCTTATCGAATTTGACAAGACAAAAACAATATTCACCAATCCAGGTAAAAAACAGACCGAAAATTATATTACCGGTCGATTTGGATAAAATATAAGAACATGGATAACGCAGAATACCAACGGGAGTCGCTTAATCAAACCGTTTTTGATATGCTCACCTTATGCACAACACAACTTGAAAAGGCATGTGAAGCTTTTATAAGCCATGATAGTGATTTGGCAGAAGAGGTGATGCATACCGAAAACAGGGTCAATGCCATGGATATTAGAATTGAGAAGGACTGTGAACGGTTTTTGGCGCTATTCAATCCTGTTGCCGTTGATTTAAGGTTCGTCATGGCAATTCTAAAGATAAATTCAGATTTGGAACGAATCGGGGACCATGCCTTTAATATTTCCAGTTATGTGGTCGAAGAGGAACATACAATTCCTACCCATTTGTTTGAAGCCGTCGAATTTGATAAAATGATCGACACCGTTAAATCGATGATGGAGAATATTACAGTGGCGTATGAAGAGAAAGACGTCAAATCTGCCCGTAAAGTCTTTAAAAAGGATAAGGTGCTTGATAAAATAAATATCAAATCGTTCAAAACCCTAGAAGCTGAAATCCAAAAGGACCCTGCGGTCATCAAAGAAGCTCTTTTTCTTTTTTCAGTAGTCAAAAAGTTGGAACGTGTCGGGGATTTGATAAAAAACATTGCAGAGGATATCATTTTTTACACGGATGCGGAGATCTTGAAACATAAAAGGAAAAAATAACACCGCTCCTTTTTAAGATTTTTCGGTTTATGCCTATTCCAAATGAATACCTTCAAGGCATTTTTTAAATCAACTGTCGTATAGAAACGAGATATATGCCGTTACTTTCAACAATTCCTTATAGTTTGGAAATTGCTAGATCAAAATGATCTTCATAGTTTTTCTGTAATCATTCCGGACTTATAATTGATGGTAACGCGCACATATAGTGCGCCTTTATACCTGATTTAAATCATATTTTATATCAACATATTCCATCATTTTTATATCTTTTACCAACCAAAAGAAATTATGGACAATATTTACTTTTTAATGATCATTGCACTCGGTGTCCTGGCCATTGCGGATCTTGTAGTCGGTGTAAGTAATGACGCGGTCAATTTTTTGAACTCCGCCCTCGGCTCCAAAGCCATTTCCTTTAAGACCATCATGATCGTCGCCAGTCTCGGTATCACCTGTGGGGCGGTTTTCTCAAGTGGCCTAATGGAAGTGGCACGAAAAGGTATTTTTATGCCAGGGGAATTTATGTTCAGTGAGATCATGATTATTTTCATGGCCGTTATGATTACCGATATTCTCTTGCTCGACTTTTTCAATACCCTTGGTATGCCAACCTCAACAACGGTTTCCATTGTCTTTGAACTATTGGGTGCGGCCGTGGCCATGGCCTTGATAAAAATAGGGGCAGCTGGCGGTTCATTCTCCGAAGTGGTCAACTATATCAACACCTCAAAGGCCACTGAGATCATATTGGGTATTCTGCTCTCCGTGGTGGTCGCATTCTCGGTGGGTGCCTTGGTCCAATATGTCTCTCGGTTATTACTTTCCTTCAACTTTGAAAAAAAGGCGAAATGGGTCGGGGCTGTTTTTGGTGGATTCGCCTTAACCGCGATTACCTATTTTATAGTTATCAAAGGACTGAAAGGAACGGATTATTATGCCGGGTTACAACCGCTGATCGAAGGTAAGACAGTCCTCATTATTGCCCTAAGTTTCGTCCTTTGGTCCATATTATCCTATATCGTGGTTACTGTTCTTAAAAAGAACATTTACAAACTCATTATCACCGTGGGTACCTTCGCTTTGGCGTTGGCCTTTGCCGGTAACGACCTCGTTAATTTTATCGGGGTCCCTATTGCCGCCTATCAATCCTACGAGGCTTGGACGGCTGCCGGGGTTCCTGCCACTGAATTTGCCATGGGTGTTTTAGGCAACAAAGTGCCTACCCCAACACTATTTCTTCTTATTGCAGGTCTGGTCATGGTCTTGACGCTATGGTTCTCAAAAAAAGCAAGGTACGTAACCCAGACCGAAATCAATTTATCGAGGGAAGGAGAAGCTAAAGAACGTTTTAGTCCTAACTTTTTATCCAGGAATTTAGTGCGATTTACAATGCTTGCCGCCAAATATACGGCAACGGTATTACCGACTTCCCTTCAAAATAAGATTGAAAAACAATTTCAAAAACCTGTAATTAAACTTTCAAAAGGCATAAAGCATGAATTACCTGCCTTTGATATGGTGCGGGCTGCAGTGAATCTTATGGTGGCCAGTGTACTCATTTCAATCGCAACTTCAATGAAACTACCTTTATCCACAACCTATGTGACCTTTATGGTCGCCATGGGCTCTTCATTGGCCGATAGGGCCTGGGGTAGCGAAAGTGCAGTGTACAGGGTCGCAGGCGTACTGAACGTAATAGGCGGCTGGTTCTTTACCGCATTATGTGCTTTTATTGCCGCTGGTACCGTAGCCTACTTAATTGATTTGGGCGGCAGCCCTATGATCGCGGTCTTATTGTTATTGGCCGTGCTATTATTGGTTCGAAACTATATTAGCCACACGAAGAAAAGTAGGGAAGTAAAAGCCGAGGATAGCTTGAGTAAAGCGGAAAGTCAATCCATTCATGGCGTTATAGAAGAAAGTGCGGATAACATATCAAAAGCGCTTAAACGTGTCAGTAAAATTAACCAGACAACGATCAATGGACTAATAAACCAAGATTTGGATGCCCTTAAAAAAGCAAAGAATACGGTGGTTAAATTGGAGCACGAGATTGAGGAATTACAAAACGATGTATTCTATTT